>NZ_JAZGJN010000228.1:0-29430 GCF_038085095.1 Photorhabdus sp. P32
ATTTTAATAATTCTATTTAATAACTATTAAGTCATTCTTATATGATATTTAGTAAAATATATTTTTTCCAATTTCTTTTAGTTATCGGGTGATAACTATATTTTATCAGCAAGTAAATTATTTAATTTAATTTAACATATGAAAAACATCAAAATTTATAAAATATAGTTAACTAACATATATATGGATTTAATTTTAATTAAAATTTATTTTCATATAAACCGTTCAGAACAAAGACCATATAAATATATTTTTATTATTACGATTGAATACTATCTTTGTATCCAGTGCAAAAGTCCTCGAAAATCATAAGTCAGGACTATTCATCGTTCCAAAAATATTATTTCACATGCTCTTCCAGCACTTTTGTTGCTGTAAACCATGTCATAGAAAGAGTGGCCTTCATACTCATTCAGCCCGATATTTTTCGCATTCACGGCAACGTAATTGATTATCAGAGTGTACAGAGAGAGTCCTCGGCCTTTACCCAGATATTTTCTGGAGTAACGGGACTGGAGGGTACTGTCCGTTGTAGAAAATTTTTGCCCATTGGCATCAGCCAATATCTTATTATCGATAAGGTCTCATCCGAAATTATCTTCCCGCCTTATTTTGGCGGGAGTGCTCTTTCTAAGGAAAAAATGGCGGTATTCAGTTCACTTTGGGAATACTGTTTATTGTTTTCTGCTATTGTCTTCCGCTATTGCTTATCATAACGAAACTCAGGTGAGAGTTTACTTATCCCAAGCCCATTAATTTTTTTAACCTTAATCTGTACGGGTATCCGTTCTTTCATGGCTTCAATGTGGCTGATAACACCAATGGTTTTACCGGAAGCGTTTAAATGATCCAGCGCGTCAAGAGCAATATCAAGGGTTTCTTGATCAAGTGTGCCAAAGCCTTCATCTAGGAATAATGAATCAATACTGGTTTTATTGCTGACTAAATCAGATAGCGCTAAAGCCAGAGCAAGGCTAACCAGAAAACTTTCACCACCAGAAAGCGTTTTGGTATCACGAATAGCATCGGCTTGCCAGGTATCAACCACTTGCAGTTCAAGACCATCACTGTTTTTACGTTGCAAATCGTAGCGTCCGTGCAATTTATTCAGCCGTTGATTGGCGAGATGAACCAAATGGTCTAGTGTTAATCCTTGAGCAAAGCGACGGAATTTAGAGCCATCAGCCGAACCGATCAGGTTATTAAGATAACTCCAGTCATCATAATTTTGTTGGCAATGGCTGATTTCTTCCAATAAGGATTTTTGCTGTTGACGGCGTATCGCATCATTATCAAGCAGGTTTTTCAGTTCTCCCTGTTGTAAGGTGTTTCTTTTTAGCTCATCAATGAGGCTTTCCAACTGTTCGATCAGTTGTGATTTTGTATATTGATCAAGTAATTCAGGGCAATTTTTACGGTGTTGTTGCAGGGCTTCTGTTGCTTTCTGGCATAGGGCGTTGGCTTGTATCTGCTGCTGTTCAAGCTGTTCTTTCAGTTGTCGCAATTCATTACGTTGTTCTTGCGATAACAATGCCGCTTCAACGGCATGCTGATCGATAAATGGGCTTTTTGCTAACGCAACATTGAAGTTTTGCTCCGCCTGCTGTTTTTGTTGTTCAGATTGGTGACAGTTTTTTTCTGTCTCATGAATGGCGCCGGTTAATTGGTTGATGCTGGATTGCGCCTGTTGCAGATGTGACAGTGCCTGTTTGTATATTTCCTCCAGCTTTTGAGATTGTTGTTGTAATGCTTGAGTGATTTCCGTAACGGATTGTTCACCAAATAGTTGTTGGCGCTGTTGTTGTGTCTCTGTGAGTTGCTGTGCCTGTTGTTGTGCTGTTTGATTAAACCCATTTAAGCGGGATACATATTCTTCTTTCTGTTTATGCAATGATTCAATCTGATTTTGGATAACCGCCTCTTCTTTTTGGATCTGTTGCCAATTTTCATGGCAGTTTTGATATACCTGCCACTCTTTTCTACGTTGTTGCAGCCAATTTTCACTCTCATTCAACATTGGCAGTGATAAATCATATTGCTGTAATTCAGACGTCATTTTTTCGATGACATCCGTCAGCTTACGTTGCTGCTGTTGTATCTCTGGTTGCAGTTCAGATAAGTGTTTTTTCTGTGTATTGTATTGATGCTTACTCAGTTCAATATTTCGCTCAATTTCTTTAATGTATTCTTGATGAGCAGTCAGTGTTTTTTCTGTTTTCTGGTACGTTTTTTCTGTTAGTTCAAGTTCGGTTAATTGAGTCTGGCAAAGCTGATGAGCAGATTGGTTTTGTTGCACAAATAGTTCAAGGGCGGGTTTATCCGAAAGAGAAATTTCAATCTGTAATGTCGCGCAAGTTTCCTGCCATTGTTGAGTTAATATATTCAATCGTGGCTCAGCATCAGCAATTTCTTGCAAAATATGGTCGTGTTGTTGCTGTTGGAACTCTTTTTTATTAACCAATGATATTTTGGTGGCTTGTAATTCATCGAATCGCAGACGTAAATCTTTTAACCGTTGTTCTGATTTTGGCAGTCCAATATTTTGATAAGCCTGAATTGCAGGATGATGTTCAGAGCCGCACAGTGGGCAAGGAGAGCCTTCCTTGAGTTGTGCCCGTTCTTTTTCCAGGCTGACAATCTTTTGTTCTAACTGAATACGTTGAGTAAGATCGGCTAAATGTTGCTGTTTGTCTGAGAGTTGTTTATCAATGGATTCAATTTGAACAGGAAGTGCCTTTAATAATTTTTCCGGTTGTTGTAAGCGAATATGATGACTGGCAATAGCGGCTTGTAATTGCAATATTTGCGGCGACAGGATTTCCAGTTTATGTTGCAGTGGTAGCTGTTCCTGATATTGAGTTAATTGTTTTTTTAATTTCTCCGGCGAATATTGCTTTTGCAGAGTAAAAAATTGTTGTTTAGCCTGCTCAAATGCCAGCTCCAGCGGTTGGTTATTTTCAATCTGTTGTTTTAAGTCTTCTCCTTGTTTGTTCAGATTATTGTTAAGTTGCGTGATTTCGGTGGTGAGTTCGCCAACTTTTTGCATTTGGTGATCAATTTGTTGCTGTTGTTCTTGCCGCCAAGAGAATTGGTGTTGCCAAAAAGCCAGTTTTTCACCGAAATATTGATGATAAGGTTGTTGTTCGAAATAGTTTTCCAGTTGTTTTCTTTGATTGGTGAATGATAGGGCGCGCTGGTTTGCTGTGTCATATTGCTGACAACGGTTTTCAAGTGTGGTTTTCTGTTCGCTGATTTGTTGCTGAGTAAGATTAAGCTCTTTAGTCTGCACTGCAATTTGATGATCTAATGGAATCACCTGTTCTGTTATCAGCTTTTCTTGTTGTTGCCGGTGTTGTTGATGCTTTGCTCTGGCAGAGTCTGCATGAGTCACGTTTTGCTGTATCGGAGTGAGCGTCTGTTGTTGTTGGTGAAGTTGCTGATGCATCTCTGCCAACTGTTTGCTGATTCTCTGATGTTCATATTGCGTTCGGTTTTTATCATCCAGCAATGGGCGCAGTGTTTCTGCGGGTTCACTGCTAGCCAGTTTTTGCAGTTGCGGTTCTGCATGAGTCAGCGCTTTTTCTGCCTGCTGTAAGGCAGTGTTGTTTTCAGTAACAAGTTGCTCAAGTTCTTCCTCACGTGTCAGCCATTGTGCCGAATGTTGCAATGTTTTTATCTGCTGATTGAGTTGTGATTCCGCATGGGTGAGTTGTTGCTGTTGTTCCAGATATTGTTGATGCTGCTCTTCCGTTAGCAAATCAATGGCGGATGCTTTGGCTTGCAGAATATCCAGCTCTGACTGTGCTTGTTTATGTTGTTGGTAAATTTGTTGGGATAAAATGCCGTAAATTTCAGTGCCGGTTAACTCTTCTAATAAATCAGCCCGTTCGTTTGGCTGAGCATTAAGGAAAGCAGCGAAATCTCCTTGGGATAGCAATATGGATTTAGTGAAACGGCCATAATCTAATCCGGTAATTTCAATGATTTTCTCTTTCTTATCCTGGATTTTATCGGCCAGAATTTTGCCGCTGCTGCTAAGGGAGAGTTCCACTTTAGGGGCTTGCAGATTGCCGTTCGGTTGATTACGCGCTCGCCGTTGACTCCAGAAAGCACGGTAAGCGACACCTTTCACTTCAAACTCAACTTCGGCTAGTGATTCTGCGGTGTGTCGGGTCATCAGCTCATTTTGTGAGGTAGAAATCGTCAAGCGTGGGGTTTCGTGATAAAGCGCAAGGCAAATAGCATCCAATAAGGTCGTTTTACCCGCACCGGTAGGTCCGGTTATGGCGAACAAACCACTGCTGGCAAACGGCTCGGCTGTGAAGTCAATTTTCCATTCACCTTGTAATGAATTAATGTTTTTTAGCCGTAGACTCAAAATCTTCATATCTGCTCCTCCTTGTTTTTATCCTGATAGATATTGTTCAGTGTTTGTTCGAAAAGAGTGGTCAGACGTTTTTTATGCTCTTCATCTTCGAGTGACGATTGTGCAAGCCGTCGGGCAAAAACCTCATTTACGCTAAGTTCTGTCAGCGTTTCTCTGTTTTCTTGTGCGAGCCTGTTTTGCTGCTGCGTTTTACTACGTCGTAGCAGAATGACTTCCACAGGAAGTTCTGCAACCATTGATTGAACCCTTTTCTGGATGTCATGGAGGTAATCTTGGGTGGCAACTTCAATATCCAACCAGACGGGCTGCTCTCCTTGATAGTCATGAAAAGTTTGCAACTGTTGCTCAATCTGTTGCAGGTTGCCCTTGATAAGTTGCATGGGCTGATATTGCGGAATGGGTAAAAGCTTAATGGATGCCAGTTTGTCTTGGGTAAATTCCACTAAACAGACGCTTTTTTCTTGCCCGATTTCATCGAAGCTAAGAGGAATAGGGGAGCCGCTGTAGCGAATATGTTCAGCTTTAGCCACTATTTGTGGCCGGTGAATATGCCCAAGCGCAATATAGTCAACCGGCGGGAAAGCTTGCGCCGGGAAGGCATCCAATGTACCAATATAAATATCCCGCACTGAATCTGTAACTGTGGCGCCAACGGTAGTCAGATGCCCGGTAGCAATAATAGGTAAGGGCAAATTCAAGTCATCACGTAATTTACACGCTTGCTGATAGAGTCGATGATAGTGTTCTGCAATGGCTTCTTGTAATACGAGTTGTTTCTGTTCTCCTGACTGATCAGCCTGGCTGATCGTAATATCCCTTGGCCGCAGAAAAGGAATTGCACAAAGAATTGCACCGGCATTGCCTTGTTTGGTAGTGAGTACTTTTATCTGTTTTTGTGGATCTTTTTCTGCGTGAGCAATAACGGCAGTATTCAGGCAGGAAAGGAGTTCTTTTGATTCATTTAATGTTGCTACTGAATCATGGTTGCCGCCAAGGATAATTAACTGACAACCGGTCGGTTGTAGCTCAACGACAAAGCGATTATATAGCTCACGGGCGTAACTAGGCGGTGAGCCGGTATCAAATACATCTCCGGCAACAATTAGCGCATCGACCTGATAATGTTCAACCTGTTTAATCAGCCAGCGCAGAAAATGTTGATGTTCGGCAGCCCGGCTTTTTGTAAAAAAATATTGGCCAAGATGCCAGTCCGAAGTGTGAATAATACGCATAGTTTCGCCGTCATTGGTTAAAGTGAAGCATGATTATAATCGCTGTATTCTCGATGTCGCTTTTAAATCTGATTTCGTGAATATATCTTCGAACGGCTTCGCATTCATTATGAAATATGACAATTGTTGAGTTAATTATTGCGAAATAGATTGCAGATGGAGGATAACCAAGGCAGGATTTCATAAATTTGTCATAAAACTGACGCATAATGCTTTTTCAAACTGAGTAGCGTTTATCTCAATATATTAACGGGATTAATCATGGCAAGACGCATTCTGGTAGTTGAAGATGAAGCTCCGATTCGTGAGATGGTCTGTTTTGTTCTGGAAAAAAATGGGTATCAGCCGGTAGAAGCAGAGGATTATGATTCTGCGTTGGCATGTTTATCTGAGCCATATCCTGATTTAGTGTTATTGGATTGGATGCTCCCCGGCGGTTCTGGTTTGCAGATAATTAAACAGATGAAACGGAATAGTAATATCCGTGATATTCCGGTGATGATGCTAACTGCCCGCGGTGAAGAGGAAGATCGGGTGCGTGGCCTTGAAGTTGGGGCAGATGACTATATTACCAAGCCTTTCTCTCCTAAAGAGCTGGTTGCCAGAGTTAAAGCGGTATTGCGGCGTATTTCGCCGATGGTCATGGAAGATATTATCGAAATGGATGGGTTGGTTTTGGATTCAACGTCACATCGGGTGACTAGCCAAGATAAAGCGCTGGATATGGGGCCGACGGAATTTAAATTATTGCACTTCTTTATGACTCACCCTGAACGGGTCTATAGCCGTGAACAGTTGCTTAATTATGTTTGGGGAGCAAATGTTTATGTTGAAGATAGAACTGTTGATGTCCATATTCGCCGTTTACGTAAAGTATTAGAGATCGGCGGCCATGATAAAATGGTGCAGACCGTTCGTGGTACGGGTTATCGTTTTTCTACCCGTTACTAAATCCACGCACCGGAGAATCTAATGTGTTAGAACGTTTATCTTGGAAGAAACTGGTTTCAGAACTGTTTCTCTTTTGCTTGCCTGCGTTAATTTTGTCGATATTTATTGGTCATTTATCCTGGTGTTTATTTGTTTCGGTATTGTTGGTGTTGATATGGCATGGTTATAACTTGCTGAAACTTTCGAATTGGTTATGGTTGGATCGCAGTATGTTGCCGCCGTCGGGGAGAGGAGGGTGGGAGCCTATTTTCTATGGTATTCACCAGATGCAGCAACGGAATCGAAAGCGGCGTCGTGAGTTGGCGCTGTTGATCAAACGGTTTCGTAGCGGGGCGGAATCATTGCCTGATGCCATTGTAATGATGACGACGGAAGGTAATATTTTTTGGTGCAACCGTTTAGCGCAACATTTACTCGGTTTTCGTTGGCCTGAAGACAATGGGCAGCACATTTTCAATTTACTTCGCTACCCTGATTTTAGCCGATATATTCTTTCCAGAGATTTTTCACGTCCTTTATCCATTGAATTAAATAATGGTTTCACTGTTGAGTTTCGGGTGATGCCTTATTCTGAGGGCCAGTTCTTAATGGTTGCCAGAGATGTGACTCAGAAACGAACGCTGGAAAATGCCCGTCGTGATTTTTTTGCCAATGTCAGTCATGAAATGCGTACCCCTTTAACTGTCTTGCAGGGTTATTTGGAAATGATGCAGGATCAGGCAGAGGATAATCCGCTAAATAAGAAAGCGCTGAATACGATGCAGGAGCAAACCCGAAGGCTGGACAGTTTGGTGAAGCAATTGTTGCAACTGTCTAAAATTGAAGTCGCTCCCCAGATTGATATGAATGAAGTGGTTGATGTGCCTTTGATGCTTAAAGTATTGCGTCAGGAAGCCACAGCATTGGGTAATGAATGTTATAAGATTAATTTTGATATTGGTGAAGGACTTAAAGTGTTCGGCAATGAAGAGCAGCTTCGCAGCGCAATGTCGAATTTGGTTTATAACGCAGTTAACCATACCCCTAAAGGGACTCAAATTGATGTCAGTTGGAAAAAGAATTCCCACGGTGCTGAATTTACCGTGAAAGATAATGGGCAAGGTATCAGCGCTGAACATCTACCTCGTTTGACCGAACGTTTTTACCGGGTAGATAAAGCGCGTTCCAGACAAACGGGAGGAAGTGGTCTCGGTCTTGCGATTGTTAAACATGCCTTACATCATCACCATTCTCATCTTGAGATTTCCAGTGAAATAGGGAAAGGGACGGTCTTTAGTTTTACTTTACCGACAGGATTGCTTGTGCCTGTCAAAATGACTAGCAAAAGAGATAGGAATAGTTTGATTAACAGTAATAATTAATCTTTGTAATTGATTATTATTTTTTCAGGTTAAAAAAAACGCAAATCATATAGTGCTTATTCAATGATAGCTAACAGCAATCACTAGTTTTGAAAAAGAGTACGGCATATACTTCTGCATTCTGGTTTATCTATTGCCTTCGGGCACTATAAAAGTTTTACTTGTGGGCAGTTGTTGGCGATTCTATCTATCATGACCACTATAATCTGTCTTCAACAGATACCTGGTGAATATTATTTTGATAATAAATCGTTAAATTAGGGTTCAATATTGTCAATAGGGGCTTAACTATTGACGATATTTATATTATTCAGGCCATTAAATATGGTAACAAAACATTAATAATCATTATGACACATCGTTTATCATCTAAGGATATTTGGGCATTAGGGTTTATGACTTTTGCTCTGTTTGTGGGGGCGGGAAATATTATTTTTCCGCCTATGGTGGGGTTACAATCAGGTGAATATGTTTGGTTAGCAGCACTAGGCTTTCTAACGACTGCGGTTGGTTTACCCGTCATTACAATCATCGCATTGGCAAAAGTTGGCGGTGGTATTGAAGAGCTGAGTTCACCTATTGGTAGAGTTGCTGGTTTGTTGCTGGCGACAGTTTGTTATTTGGCTGTTGGTCCTTTATTCGCTATCCCTCGGACTGCAACGGTCTCTTTTGAAGTCGGCATTGCCCCGCTGACCAGTACCGGTGAGTTACCCCTGTTTATCTACAGTCTTATTTATTTTGTGCTGGTAATTGCTGTTTCCCTTTACCCAGGCCGCTTGCTTGATACTGTCGGGCATGTGTTGGCGCCCATCAAGATGTTGGCGTTAGGTATACTTGGTGTTGCTGCTTTACTTTGGCCAGCCGGTAATTCAATTCCAGCGATTGATGTTTATCAGCAAATCCCATTCTCCAGTGGTTTCGTCAATGGTTATTTGACGATGGATACGCTGGGAGCGATGGTGTTTGGGATTGTTATTGTTAACGCAGCGCGTTCAAGAGGCGTCGCCTCATCTTCATTACTAACTCGTTATGCAATGTGGGCAGGTTTTATCGCCGGCTTTGGTCTGATACTGGTTTATCTTTCCCTGTTTAAGCTGGGAGCTGGTAGTGGAGAGTTAGTGCCTCATGCAGAAAATGGCGCTGTTATTTTGCATGCCTATGTTCATCATACTTTTGGTGGTGTTGGCAGTATTTTCCTGGCTGTGCTGATTTTTGTCGCCTGTATGGTGACTGCGGTTGGATTAACCTGTGCATGTGCTGAGTTTTTCAGCCGCTATTTGCCCTTGTCTTATCGTTCACTGGTTTTGATCCTTGGGGGATTCTCCATGTTGACTTCTAACCTTGGTTTGAGTCATTTGATTAAAATTTCTATACCGGTACTGACAGCTATTTATCCGCCTTGTATCGTTCTGATTGTATTGAGTTTTACGCTGTACTGGTGGCACAATTTCACCCGTATTTTGGCTCCGGTAATGTTAATTAGTCTGATATTTGGTATTTTGGATGCGATTAAGTCATCTGAAGCACTGGCTTATTTGTTACCAAGCTGGGCAACACGTTTACCACTGGCGGATCAGGGGCTAGCTTGGTTAGCGCCATCCCTGTTGGTTTTAGTTGTGGCTGGTATTTATGACCGTGTTTTAGGGCGTTCTGGTACCCGCGAGACTCAAATGCATCGATGATGATATTTGTTTCTCTGACTGTTTGCCATCGTCAGATGTTCAGGGAAAGCGTGGGATGGGGGTCCTGAGAAAAGGATATCCCATCCCGATATTGCCTATAACCCGTTATCTTTCAAACTGCCTCTTTGTTGGCTGCACTCGCTCACCCCAGTCACATAGAGTTATCTATCACATAGAGTTATCTATCACATAGTTATCTATGCTCCCGGGGATTCGCTCCCTTGCCGTCGCGATGCATCTTGAAATCCATAGGGTATATACAGATTAGCTATTTTTTATTATTGGACCATTAGTAACCAATAGCCGCGCCGGCCGGGCGTCGGACATCATTGGCGCCATAAAAATGGTTTTCACGAACTTTACCCGATACGGCTGCATCATTGCCGGAAGAATTAGCTGAAGCGTCAGCGGCTTTAGGTAAGCCAACCATAATTACTTCAGCGGCGCCCCACGGTATCTGTTCCACCATCTTGTATCCCATTTTTTCTAGCAAATTCAGCGAGTCTTTAGAAATACCACGTTGCTCATAATAAACTTCATCGGGTAACCATTGATGATGAATGCGGGGGCTATTAACCGCTTCTTGAGGAGGCATTCCGTGTTCAATGATGTTTAAGGCAGTTTGCAGGGTAATAGAGATAATACGGGAACCGCCGGGTGAGCCCAGAACAAGGAATATCTTGTTGTCTTTTGTGACAAGTGTCGGGCTCATTGAGGATAGCGGGCGCTTACCAGGGGCAATAGAGTTAGTCGCGCCTTGAATGAGACCATAAAGATTCTTCTCACCAATTTTAGTGGTGAAATCATCCATCTCATCATTGAGGAAGAAACCTGTCCCGGGGGCGATGACGACAGCGCCAAAAAGTCCATTGATAGTATAGGTGGTCGAAACTGCATTACCTTCTTTGTCAACAATGGAATAGTGCGTGGTTTCTGGTTTTTCATGGGGGCCAATACCCGGCTGAACATTCTCTGATAATGTAGCTTTACCTGGCTCTATTTTTTTACGTAAAGATTCAGCATAACTCTTACTTAGTAAGTGATCGATGGGATTTTTAACAAATTCTGGATCACCGAGGTAAGTATTTCTATCCATGTAAGCATGACGCATGGCTTCTGTCAGGGTATGAATATAATCAGCCGAGTTGAATCCCATTTCTTTGAGGTTGTAGCCTTCCAAAATATTCAGAATTTCACACATGGTTACTCCGCCTGAACTCGGTGGCGGTGATGAGATAAATTTGTAACCGCGATAGTTACAGGTGACGGGGGTTGTTTCTGAGATTTTATAGTTGGCGAAATCAGCTTCGGTAATAATGCCGCCGGATTTTTTAGCCGCTTCGGCGACCAGTTTAGGAATATTTCCGTGATAGAAAGATTCTTGTCCTTTTTTGGCAATTAACTCCAGCGTATTCGCCAGATCGGTTTGTATCAGCCTGTCACCCGGTTGATAAGGAGAGCCATCTTTGCGTAGGAAAATGCGGGCTGCTTCTGGATCTCTGCGGAAGCGTTTGATTGAAGTGTCCAGAATATCAGTGTCTGCACGGGTCAGTATAAAGCCTTCTCGAGCCAGCTTAATCGCAGGCGCCATGACTTGTTCACGGCTTAATTTACCATATTTTTTTAGGGCGCTGTCTAACCCCATCACGGTTCCCGGCACACCAGCCGCGCGGTAACCATATAAACTGGCTTCTTTAATGACATTGCCTTTTTTATCCAGATACATATCGGCACTTGCTGCGCTTGGCGCGGTTTCGCGGAAGTTAATAAAAGTATTGGTGCCATCAGCCAAATGAATTGTCATAAAACCACCACCGCCGATGTTTCCACAACATGGATTAACAACGGCTTGGGCATAGCCAACGGCAACGGCTGCATCAACCGCGTTTCCACCCATTTTGAGAATATCGACGCCAACTTGTGAAGCAAGATGTTGTGCCGAAACGACCATGCCATTTTTAGCTTCAACAGCCGGTTGCGAAGCGGCATAAAGGTGGGACGAGACGAGCAAGGATATGATTGCCAGTGGTGTTTTCCATGTTTTCAACATGTTGTGAGCTCCTGTCTTTTGGCGAGGTTATTTTGTCAGTTAATGACTTGTTTTATTTGCACTGATTTTAATGTTAAACAATTGTAAATTTAATTGTAAGTGGTGATAGTTATCGGTAAGAGGAAGTTTTTGTGCGCAAGGTGGCAAAACGAGGAATTTCAGTGATAAAAAACCAGCCGGAATAACCGGCTGGTCTGAATATGGTAAGTAATATCTAAGGTTATAGTTTAGTCGCGTTTTGCGACAGGTATTTAGCTACGCCGTCTGGAGAGGCGTTCATGCCTTCTTTACCTTTTTCCCACTGTGCAGGGCAGACATCACCGTGCTCTTCGTGGAATTGCAATGCGTCAACCATACGCAGCATTTCGTCAATGTTACGGCCCAGAGGCAGATCGTTAACGACTTGATGGCGAACTACGCCATTTTTGTCGATCAGGAAAGAACCGCGCAGAGCGACACCCGCATCTGGATGCTCAATGCCGTATGCTTTTTGAATTTCACGTTTAGTATCGGCAACCATTGCATATTTAACTTCGCCAATACCACCTTGATCGATAGGAGTTTTACGCCATGCGTTATGGACGAATTCAGAGTCAAAAGAAACACCTATAACTTCAACACCGCGTTTTTTGAACTCTTCGTAGCGGTGATCAAATGCGATCAGCTCAGAAGGGCATACGAAGGTAAAGTCCATTGGCCAGAAAAAGATAACAGCAGGTTTACCATTTAGGTGTTTTTTCAGGTTGAAATTCCCAACTATTTCGCCGTTGCCGAGGACCGCTGCTGCTGTAAAGTCAGGGGCTTGACGAGTTACCAGAACCATGAGTTACTCCTGTAGTTTTACGGGGTTTATGTAAAAATTGGATATAGAATAAAGAATTAGCGTACACCAATAAAGGGTAAAATACTAATCTTTGCAATAGATTTTACCTATTAATACTTTATTTTTATTTTCTTTACCTTAATAAGATAAGGGATTTTTGCAAGGGCTTGGTCGAATTCAAACTAAGAGACTATTTCATTAGACTTTTTGCTTTTTATAGATAGAGCAAATCTAAGCAATGTTTAGGTAAAAAATCGTTATTTTTCGAATGAACTCTGGTGTAGCACGTCAGCGTGGGCGAAGGGAGTCATTCTCACCTATTATTTACCTGCATGTGCCCTATCCGTGTCCACCTTTTATTCTCCAGCATAAGCTGGCAATGGCGGTTATTGGGGTAAGAGCTTACTGAAATAAATTAACTAATTATGTTACTTAAACATTTATAAAATTTATATTATTGACTGTTTTGAGCAAAAATTTACATTTACTTAAACTATCAATTTTGATATTTATTGAGAATAAATATAAATTTATATTAACTTTATAACGCAAAAAACAGGGGGTGGAAATGAGAAATCTTAAAGACGCCAGTAGGGGAAAACTTTTACGAATAAAACATAATGTGAATGAGTTGGCGCGAGAAAACCCATATTTTTCCCTGCTGATTTCTCCTGTTTCATGCAATATCTGGTCCATACTTCTGCATCCTATCCCTCCAAACCGCTTTTTGAAATGCCGTTAAATCATTTGCGTAAGTTCACCGCCTGAACAATGAATTTATTCAGGATTGTAACCAGTGAAAATATTCTCCCCCTTTGGTTGTATGAACTTTTTTGAATAATTAACAGTAGCAGCGGTGTATCCATGACATCCTAAAATTAACAACCAAGGAAATATTATGACCACCAACATTCAGGAACGCTTTGACAAATTAATAGAAAAAGTTCACGAACTGTTCCCGCAAAATCTTGAGGTAGATAATTATATGCAGCCCTGTGACTGCAACATTAAACCGATTTACCCGGTTCGTTATGCTTATGTGAACTTTTTCGGCAAAGAACTGGAAAAACCAGAAGCGCCCCCGGATATCCACACCCTGATGTTCTCCTCGTCACTCCAGCAAACCAAAGGCTATGCCGCCCGCCTGCTGCGTCCCGGCTGGATATATATCAAGGAAGAAGACCCGTTGACCACCCGGGGCAGTAAAGCCCGCGGTTATCTGCACATCTTTAAATACTGTGTATCAGAGAGAGAGATTAACGGCAAAAAGCAGCGGGTAGAGAAATTTAAAAAGTACATGTTTCTCAACCGCAAAGACGCCAGTGAAGGACTCATCCCTGAACCCGGCATTCGGGGCGAGGGGCATCCATTCCTGTTTGTCGCCAAAGATGTCATCAATATCAGTATCGCTTACAGTGAACACCCGTGGCACTCCTCCGTACTGGCTAAGATTGACAACAGTCTTGAACTGCGGCAGAAAACCATGCAGTTCATCAACCTCGAACAGGAACAGTCCCCCTTTGCGGTTAACGCCTCAGAAAAGTATTTTCGAAAACTGATTGTCGATTACAAAATCCGGCAGGAGCAGTTTGCCAACATCAAGGCCACCATTGAAAAAGACATTAATGAATTGGATTTGTCTGACGTCGGGATTGATACGCTGACCACTCAGAACAGCTACGAGATGGACGCCGACCTGATTATCAAGCGAATCAACAGTTATCTGCACCTGGATGAACAGGCGCGGATTGTGATCCTGCATGACCCGGTAGGCCGTCAGCGGGATATTGTGGAAGCCTACTCTATCCTGAATTTGTGGCAACAGAGCTATAACGCCTCCAATATTTACCCACTGACCATCGGTTTCTATGTCGAAAAGCTCAAAGCCACCAAAAACCCGGAGCTGAAAAAGAAAATAGATGACAGTATCCATCAGGACCGCTGGAATAACGACTGGCCGAAACTGAAAAAAGTCACCGAAGATTTTGAAGCGCGTCAGGCGATGTTTATGAAACTGTTTGAAGCCTTTGCGGACAACCCGGACCTCAGTTATCAGGTCGGCGGGCTGAAAAATTATTTTCACTATTTCTTTTCACTGCAAGATGAAAAAGAGACGCTGGAAGAAGAGGATGCGCTGGAGTTCCAGTTTTTCAGTGAAATACTCTCTGGTCTGCTCGGCAACCTGCAATCCTCTCTGCCCGGCCAGCAGGTGCTGGCGAAGCTGGCGGCTAAAGAGTCGGACAGCAACGGGGATGGCAACTTCTGGCGCACCATTACCACCGGGATTGTCACCGTACTGAATAACGACAAAGTCAAATCACCGCTACTGAAAGGCCCGTTTATTCGCGGTGTCGATAATATTCTGCTGGGGATGGGAACATTTCTGGCAACCGTCTGCGCCTATACCCATCAGGCGATTTATCAGGGTTCAAGTTATGTCCGGCAACTTCCCCAGAAAGCGATTGACCAGATAACCCAACAACTGGTTCCGGCCCTGTTATCCACGCTGGGAGTGGTGATTGAGCCGGATGGCAGAGTGGCACTTAGCGAGCAGAGCTATCAGGAAGTGCTGAAACGGCTGGAATCGAAAACGAATCGTCACCTCCCTGACCCCGCAGTGCGTCAACAGGCTATCGGGGAACGGATGATTAACTGGAGTAAACGTCTGGAATCACTGGGCAATAAACCGGTGATAACCCTGCCTGAGGTTAAAACCAGTGTGGACTCTCCGGTTCAACTTTTTACCTTAGACGGGGCCAGTAAACCTTCCCTTGGTTTACTGTTTGATTCTTCACTGACCGGCGTCAGCCTGTTTCTGAATGCGTTCACCCTGTCCGATGTGCTCATGCAGACAGAATATGCCCGCAACAACCCTTTACAACCCGGACCTACCTATATGAATCTGCTGCGCTTTAGCACCGCAGTGATTGGTATGAGTGCCGATTTGACTTCCATCGGTTCGACATTAGCCAGCAAAGTAAACTCCCCCATAGTAAAGACACTGATGAGCGGGATAAAAGTGCCTGCCGTCAATATCGTAATGGTCAATCAGTTCTCCCGTGTTGCTGGCAGTGTGGCGGGCTATTTAGGGGCAATTATCTCCTTTTATGATGCGAGTAACGCCTTTAAAGTAGGTAATAGTGTGGAAGGTTATAGCCAAGTCGCTATAGGGACAGGTTCTACCATCTTAACAACAGCAGTCCTGATCGGAGCTGCGGCAGGCACCTTCCTGACGGCGGGTGTACTTACTGCGATAATCGTCGGGGCCAGTTTGCTTCTCGGTGGTAGCATTGTACAAGCCAGTAGTGCCTGGTCAGATTTAGAGAAAGTGCTGAATAACTGTTTCTGGGGAGCAGGAGATAAGTATGGTTTTTGGCCAGAGGATGAGCGTCCAAGTATTTTGGGGCAACTCAAGACAGCAAGAAAGATGGATAATGTCACACAAAACTGCTTTTCTATAGAAAATCAGGAATTTATAAATCTCTTTATTCAGCCACAACTGAAAATACATCAGGGATTTGGTATCACTACCTATCGTTTCACTTTGCCTGCTTTTCAGATGGGTCTTTCAAATATTCGCGGGATCTTTGTGACTTCGCCTAAAACCTCTTACTGGGGAGAAAAAGTTGATTATGTTGAGATTAACCGCCGAAAATATACCCCTGATGCTTTTCGCAATACCAAATTCAAGGAAGCTCAGAAACAGGCCAAGCTCACCCTAAATGGCGATACTGCAACATTAGAGATAGTAGTCCCAGAAACAATGGGAGTTTATCCCCGCAGTAGCGAATTGTACTGGTACTATGAACAATTAGAAAATGTTATCGCCCCTTTACGCTATCTCTGGGGAAAAGAACCTACAGCAGAAAATACCATTAAGGGCAGTTTTGACGGAGAACGTATACTATGAAACAACGATTAAAACATTTACTTAAAAAATGGTTTCCCACTATTCATCCATTGCCAGCCAAACGGCTGGCCCGTTGGGAAAAAGAAATTCTGGCGGTACCACCGGATATTAAGAATGCAGAAACCATTAAACATGTGGAAATACTAGACTACCTTGATAATAAGGAATGTCATGTTCATAATACTCAACGCCGCGCCCGAAGTATTGCCTTGATCCCAGTTACATTAGGGATTATTAGCAGCCTAGTGTTAAATGTTAATGATTTTATAGAATCGAGAAAAAAAAATGAAATAGGCATTCACCGTTGGGTTAATTTAGTCAAAGAGGAATATGGTGATAAATTTTATCTACGCAATGATTTACCTGATTATATGGAAAATGCACGTTATATTGGTAACGATAAAAAGATCTCCCTGAAAAAATATCTGTACTACCGCTATACCTTTTACCCAAGTAGTTCCCGGCTTCTCAAAATTGATATAAGTTTCCTATTGCTCTATCTACTGATTATTCCACCTTTCTTATGGGCCATATTTTTTTTACGCCGTCAAGCACCATTAATTATCGATCGCGAACGACAAATCTTTTACACCTGGTACAAAGGTAAAGCTTATGCAGCTCGTTATCCACAAGTCGGCATGGGGGAAAAAACTAATATTTTTTTCCTCAAAGTCTACGGACTAGATGAAAATAATAACCTTACCGGACGGGGTTTTATCCCTAACGTCAGCAGTTATTCTTTTGCTTTCTTAAGCAGCGGAAATGATAAAGGATTGGCAGTCGCCTTTATGGTGAAATTCTTATTAAAAGGCAAAGAAGCAGTCAGCAAAGTGGATTATAAACGCCGTGAGCCGCTTATCTGGTGGAGTAAAGATAAAAGGCCCGCCGATTTAGAAGCCCAAATTCCGTTGATTTTGGCAGAATTGGATCGCTTAGGTCCCCCTGATGAAGATCTTTCTGAATGAAGCAACGATTAAAATATTTACTTAAAAAATGGTTTCCCATTATTCATCCATTGCCAGCCAAACGGCTGGCCTGTTGGGAAAGAGAGATTTTGGTGGCACCGCCGGATATCAAGAATGAAGAAACCATTAAACATGTGGAAATACCGTATTGTTTGAATGATTCTTTGCTATCTGCATCCACGACGTATTTCGCAAGCATAATATGCAACAATAATGCTTATTGAGATGGACAGTAAAAATCCTTATTTTCTGCTTTTTCCATCATATAGGGATAAAATTGCCAGAATAGTGCTTCAAAATCAGCATAATGTTGTTCTATATCCTGAAATGATCCAGATAAAGCTGATAATCTGGGATGTCTTCGAGCCATGCCTGTTAATACATCTGCGATAAATGCAAGATCTGCATAGCGGATCAACCAGTTTTGCGGCCATAAAAATTCATTCAGCTCCTGAAATTTTTCGGGAGTGTAATAAAGATGGGGTTCAATCTGGTTGCGAGCATGGAGAATAAATGCCGGCAATGAGTAAGTGGGAACTAATTTATCCCAATACAAAGAGAGGAAGTGATCCCAGATAATATCTAACGTGATCGGCGCAACCCGTCGATATGGATTACTGAACAAGTGACGGGCTTGAATAACCAATGGATGGGTATCTGTTAATACGTCAACACGCCGATGCATGCGAATACCTGCAACCACATCAGCGCTGTATTGCCCCTCTGGATTACCGCGTACAAAATCTGCCATCAGATTTCCCAGTAGGGAACTGTCAGCCAGAGTAGCTAAATGAAGGTGAGCGAGAAAATTCATTTGGTGATTATAATATAAATCCGTGAAGTGATGTGCTTATTTGTTGCACCCTCAGGGCTGCGGCACTAGACTAGTCCGCCTGTTTTTCTGAATGATTAAATATAATGCGTGTCTCCGATTTTACTTTTGAACTTCCTGACGAAATGATTGCTCATTACCCTCAACCACAACGCAGTGGCTGCCGTTTGCTCTCGCTTGATGGTGAAACAGGGGCATTAACGCATGGTATTTTTACGGATGTTCTCGATAAGCTGAATGCCGGAGATTTACTGGTTTTCAATAATACTCGAGTTATACCTGCGCGTATTTTCGGTCGAAAAGCTACAGGCGGTAAGCTGGAAGTGCTGGTTGAACGGGTGTTGGATGATAAACGGGTACTTGCACATGTGCGTGCTTCCAAGGCGCCAAAAGAGGGAACTGAGTTGTTGTTGGGCGACAATGAAAGTCTTAAAGCAACCATGTTGGCCCGTCATGATAGTCTGTTCGAAATATGTTTTGATGATAAGCGCGATGTGCTGTCCATTTTGGATGACATAGGTCATATGCCTTTGCCGCCTTATATTGATCGTCCTGATGAAGAGGCAGACCGTGAGCTGTATCAAACTGTATACAGTGAACGACCCGGTGCGGTAGCTGCGCCAACCGCGGGTCTTCATTTTGATGAGCCATTGCTGGAAGCATTGCGTAAAAAAGGCGTGGAAATGGTTTTTGTGACATTGCATGTTGGCGCCGGTACTTTCCAACCCGTGCGGGTGGAGACTATTGAAGACCATATCATGCATGCCGAATACGCAGAAGTGCCACAGGATGTGGTTGATGCAGTGTTGGCATGCAAGGCGCGGGGTAACAAAGTTGTTGCTGTTGGAACAACCTCAGTGCGATCGCTGGAAAGTGCAGCAAAAGCTTGTCAGGATGGGTTAATTGCGCCGTTTTTTAATGACACGCAAATTTTTATCTATCCGGGTTTTGAATATCAGGTTGTAGACGCGTTGATTACTAATTTCCATTTACCAGAATCGACACTTATTATGTTGGTTTCTGCTTTTGCGGGTTATAAAAATACGATGAATGCTTATAAAGAGGCGGTTGCAGAAAAATATCGTTTCTTTAGTTACGGCGATGCTATGTTTATTTATTGTAATCCCTTGGCTTGCAAGGAGAAGATTTCTTAAATTCATTGTAATAATGACGATATTGGCTGGAATATATTGTTGAGTATAAGGTTATATAGGTGTCTCAACTTAATGGTAAATTCCAACTTTATCTGGTTTCAAACAACAGCATCGGACTGTTTATCTGATGCCTGGAGGTTAAGTGAAATTTGAATTACAAACTACCGACGGCCAAGCTCGTCGTGGTCGTCTGATTTTTGAGCGTGGCGTGGTAGAAACGCCGGCATTTATGCCAGTTGGGACTTATGGCACGGTAAAAGGGATGACGCCGGAAGAGGTAAAAGAAACTGGTGCGCAGATCTTGCTTGGCAATACTTTCCATTTGTGGCTACGCCCAGGGCAGGAAATCATGAAACTTCATGGCGATCTGCATGGGTTTATGCAATGGCATGGTCCAATCTTGACGGATTCAGGCGGTTTTCAGGTATTCAGCCTTGGCGCAATGCGTAAAATCAAAGAGGAAGGTGTACATTTCCGTAACCCAATCAATGGTACCCCGGTTTTCCTTAGCCCGGAAAAATCGATGGAAATCCAGTATGATTTAGGCTCTGATATTGTCATGATTTTTGATGAATGTACGCCATATCCTGCTGATTGGGATTATGCGAAACGTTCGATGGAGATGTCTTTACGTTGGGCGGCGCGTAGTCGTAAGCGTTTTGATGAATTACAGAATAAAAACGCTTTGTTTGGTATTATTCAGGGAAGTGTTTACGAAGATTTACGTGACATTTCAGTAAAAGGTCTGGTAGAGATTGGTTTTGATGGATACGCTGTAGGTGGTTTGGCGGTAGGCGAGCCTAAAGAGGATATGCACCGTATTCTTGAACATGTCTGTCCGCAAATCCCGCAGGATAAACCGCGTTATCTGATGGGGGTAGGGAAACCAGAAGATTTGGTGGAAGGGGTTCGTCGCGGTATTGATATGTTCGATTGTGTGATGCCAACTCGAAATGCCCGTAATGGTCATCTTTTTGTGACCAATGGTGTGATTAAAATCCGTAATGCCAAACATAAAGAGGATACTTCGCCGCTGGATGAACAGTGTGACTGTTATACTTGTCGGAATTATAGTCGGGCATATTTGCATCATCTTGACCGTTGTAATGAAATTCTCGGTGCAAGGCTGAATACTATCCATAATTTGCGGTATTATCAGCGCCTGATGGCTAAGATCCGTCAAGCTATCGAAGAAGGTAATCTTGAACAGTTTGTTGAAGATTTTTATCAACGGATTGGTAAACCCGTTCCGGCATTAAGTATTTGACTTAAGTGGTGATTGACTGGTTTCAGTGTGTATAGCATATTGCGGCTGGTTTTTGATTACTATTGAATTTGATAACAATGAGGGAAGTTTAATGAGTATTATTTCTGAAGCAGCAGCATCTGCTGGCGCACCGGCTCAGGGAAGCCCATATTCTTTGATCATCATGCTGGTTGTTTTCGGCCTGATCTTCTACTTCATGATCCTGCGTCCACAACAGAAACGTACCAAGGAACACAGAAAGCTGATGGATTCTATTTCCAAAGGCGATGAGGTGATGACCAATGGCGGTTTGATTGGTCGTGTCACTAAAGTTTCTGACACGGGTTATATCGTTGTAGCACTGAATGATACTACTGAAGTGACCATTAAACGTGATTTCGTCGCTGCCGTTTTACCGAAAGGTACAATGAAAGCTTTATAATTTCTGATTTTCCCGAAGGGAACTGCCGTGCTAAACCGTTATCCTTTGTGGAAGTATCTGATGCTGATCGCTGCGATCCTCATCGGTTTGCTTTATGCGCTTCCCAACCTTTATGGTGAGGATCCGGCTGTACAAATCACTGGCGCGCGAGGTATTGCCGCCAGTGAGCAAACGCTGGCCCAAGTCCATAATGTTTTAGAAAAAAATCAAATCGCGAGTAAATCTATTGCGCTGGAAAATGGTGCGATTCTTGCTCGTTTCAATAATTCCGATATTCAACTTCGTGCCCGTGAAGTATTGATGTCCACATTAGGCGATCAGTACGTGGTGGCATTGAACCTGGCGCCAGCGACACCAACCTGGTTAAGCAAGGTTGGCGCCGAGCCAATGAAGCTGGGCCTTGATTTGCGAGGTGGGGTGCACTTCCTGATGGAAGTGGATATGGAAACCGCATTAGGCAAACTGCAAGAGCAGAATATTGATGGCCTGCGCACTGGTTTGCGCGAAAAAGGTATTCCTTATTCTACTGTTCGTAAAATTGATAATTACGGTGTAGAAATCCGCTTCCGCGATGAAAAAGCGCGCGATGAGGCAGAAAACTATCTTACTGGCCGTCACCGCGATTTAGTTTTCAGTATTGGAGCCAATAATACCCTGAAAGCGGTGATGAGTGATGAACGTCAGCGCGAAGCCCGTTCTTATGCGGTGCAGCAGAACATTACCATTCTGCGTAATCGTGTTAATCAACTAGGGGTGGCTGAACCATTGGTTCAGCGTCAGGGCGCTGACCGTATTGTGGTTGAATTACCGGGTATTCAGGATACTGCTCGCGCAAAAGAGATTCTTGGCGCGACAGCAACGCTGGAATTTCGTCTGGTTAATACCAGTATTGACTCTACCGCGGCTGCATCAGGCCGTGTACCAGGTGATTCTGAGGTGAAAAACACCCGTGATGGCAATCCGGTTGCGCTATATAAGCGTGTTATTTTGACCGGTGATCACATTACAGATTCAATCTCGGATGCCGATGAATACGGTAATCCACAGGTGAGTATTTCACTGGACAGTGCCGGTGGCACAGCAATGTCTAATTTCACCAAAGACAATGTTGGTAAGCCAATGGCAACACTGTTTGTGGAATATAAAGACAGCGGTAAGAAAGATGCCAACGGTCGGGCAGTGTTAGTTAAACATGAAGAAGTGATTAACATTGCTAATATTCAGACTCGTTTGGGGAATAGCTTCCGTATCACGGGTCTTTCCAATGCAACCGAAGCGCGTCAGTTATCCTTACTGTTGCGTGCGGGGGCTCTGATTGCGCCGATTCAGATTGTGGAAGAACGTACCATTGGGCCAACCCTTGGTCTGCAAAACATTGAACAAGGTTTAGAAGCTTGTCTGTGGGGCTTAATTGCATCAATTCTGTTTATGGTGGTTTACTATCGCAAATTCGGTGTGATTGCGAGCAGTGCTTTGTTGGCTAACCTGGTGTTGATTGTTGGTATCATGTCTCTGTTACCAGGGGCGACGTTAACCATGCCGGGGATCGCGGGTATTGTGCTAACACTTGCGGTGGCGGTTGATGCTAACGTACTGATTAACGAACGCATCAAAGAAGAATTCCGTAATGGCCGGACAGTACAACAAGCGATTCATGAAGGTTATAAAGGGGCTTTCTCCAGTATTATTGACGCTAACCTAACCACGTTGATTACTGCGGTCATTCTTTATGCTGTTGGTACCGGGTCAATTAAAGGCTTTGCGATAACAACGTCAATTGGTGTCGCGACTTCTATGTTCACCGCTATTGTGGGTACTCGAGCAATCGTCAACCTGCTATACGGCGGTAAGCGTATTAAGAAGCTATCAATTTAAGGAGCACGTTGTGGCACAGGATTATACTGTTGAACAATTGAACTACGGTCGTAAAGTCTATGATTTTATGCGCTGGGACAACGTTGCTTTCGGAATTTCGTTGCTGCTATTGGTAGCTTCTGTTTTTGTGATGGCAACCCGTGGGTTTAACTGGGGACTCGATTTTACCGGTGGGACGGTAATCGAAATCAAACTCAGTCAATCTGCTGATCTGGATAAGATGCGTGATAGCCTGGCAAAAGCGGGTTTTGAAGATCCGCTATTGCAAAATTTCGGTAGTAGCCGTGATGTCATGGTGCGTATGCCACCGGTTATGGGGGCGGCTAACGAGGAGCTGGGCAAAAAGGTTATTAAGGTCATTAATGACACCATTGATAAAGATGCGAGTGTTACTCGTGTTGAAATTGTTGGGCCAAGTGTTGGTGCTGAGCTCGCCCAAGATGGTGCAATGGCGTTACTGGCGGCGCTTATTTGTATCTTGATTTATGTTGGATTCCGTTTTGAATGGCGTTTAGCATTGGGTGCGGTTCTCGCCCTTGCCCATGACGTCATCATCACGCTAGGGGCTCTGTCACTGTTCCATATCGAGATTGACCTGACCATTGTGGCATCGCTGATGTCAGTTATCGGTTACTCATTGAATGACAGTATCGTGGTTTCTGACCGTATCCGTGAGAACTTCCGTAAGATCCGTCGTGGTACGTCGTATGAAATTATGAATGTCTCTCTGACGCAAACATTGAGCCGCACCATCATGACATCCGCGACTACCTTACTGGTGGTGCTGATGTTATATATTTTCGGTGGCGCAATGTTGAAAGGTTTCTCACTGGCGATGTTAATCGGTGTTTCTATCGGTACGATATCTTCTATCTACGTTGCTTCCGCTTTAGCGTTGAAACTGGGTATGAAGCGTGAACACATGATCCAACAAAAGGTTGAGAAGGAAGGGGCTGATCAGCCATCTTTATTGCCTTAATTATTCGACCTTGATGCTGTTCAAACACCCTGTGAGTATCCGGCTGACAGGGTGTTTTTTATTCAGATTAAGGATAAACTGTAAATTTAGTTTGGATTAACCATCAGGAAAAGATATGCATTGCCCATTTTGTGCTGCTGTTGATACCAAAGTGATTGATTCTCGTTTGGTAGGGGATGGTTCGCAGGTGCGCCGGCGGCGCCAGTGTCTTGAGTGTCATGAACGATTCACCACTTTTGAAATGGCTGAGCTGGTTATGCCTAGAGTAATAAAAAGTGACGATATCCGAGAGCCGTTCGATGAAGAGAAGTTGCGCCGTGGTATGCAAAAAGCGCTGGAGAAGCGCCCGGTCAGTTCTGATGATGTAGAAATGGCGATTAGCTATATTAAATCTCAGTTGCGTGCTACCGGTGAGCGGGAAGTTCCATCTAAAATGATTGGTAATCTGGTTATGGATGAATTGAAGAAGTTGGATAAAGTTGCTTATATCCGTTTTGCTTCTGTCTATCGCAGCTTTGAAGATATTCGTGAATTTGGCGAAGAGATTGCTAAATTGCAAGGTTAAGTCAATGAATAACGATAAAAAATATATGGCGCGCGCCTTGGAATTGGCGCATCAAGGGCGCTTTACCACGTCACCCAATCCTAACGTCGGTTGTGTGATTGTGTGTGATGGACAGATTGTTGGGGAAGGTTTTCATTTACGTTCTGGCGAGCCACATGCTGAGGTTCACGCTTTAAGGATGGCCGGAGATAAAGCTAAAGGCGCAACTGTTTATGTTACGCTTGAGCCATGCAGTCATCACGGTAAAACACCGCCTTGTGCCGATGCGTTGATTGCGGCTGGCGTTAGCCGAGTGGTTGCGGCGATGCAAGATCCTAATCCACAGGTAGCAGGAAGGGGGCTTTATAAGCTGCAACAGGCTGGTATTGCAGTAGAACATGGGCTGATGATGGAAGAAGCTGAATCTCTCAACCGGGGATTTTTAAAGCGGATGCGTACTGGGTTCCCGTATATTCAGTTGAAGATGGCTTCTTCTCTTGACGGACGAACGGCGTTGATTTCTGGCGAAAGTAAATGGATTACATCACCTCAAGCTCGCCATGATGTGCAAAAATTTCGGGCTCAATGTAGCGCGATTCTGAGTTCCAGTAGCACTGTTCTGGCTGATGATCCTCACTTGACGGTTCGTTGGAGTGAATTGGATGCGGAAACTCAGGCGGTTTATCCTGAGGAGAATCTTTGTCAACCGGTACGTGTTATTGTTGATAGTCAGAATCGTGTTGGTCCTCAGCATCAGGTGATACAACAGCCCGGTTATTGTTGGCTGGCTCGCACTAAAGCAGATGAACATGGCTTATCTGAAAATGTAGAACAGATATTGTTAC
Organism: Photorhabdus sp. P32; assembly: GCF_038085095.1. Lineage (NCBI taxonomy): Bacteria > Pseudomonadati > Pseudomonadota > Gammaproteobacteria > Enterobacterales > Morganellaceae > Photorhabdus > Photorhabdus sp. P32. Next base: position 25,279 of record NZ_JAZGJN010000228.1, read on the forward strand.
CGGTTCATGGCGCTGGAGTAGATTTAGTGTCATTGATGATGCAATTGGGGAAGCGCCAGATTAATACGGTCTGGACTGAGTGCGGGGCATTGCTGGCGGGGGCATTGCTAACTTTAGGGTTGGTGGATGAACTGGTTCTTTACGTTGCGCCAAAAGTGTTAGGTGATACGGCTTGTGGATTGTTTACTATTCCTGAACTCAAAAATCTGGCAGAGGCGCCGGAATTTGACATTTTTGATGTTCAGCAAGTTGGACCTGATCTTCGTCTACGCTTGCGGCCTGTATACTGACTGAATCGGTGAGTATGAGTTAGTTTGCTTGTTTTTATGCTCTGTTGCTAAATCCGCAGGCGCGGCTAACGAAAAATATGGTAGAATCCGCCCCCCTGCGGATATCAACAGATAGAAGGAAGGCTATGAACGTAATCAAAGGTGTTGTTGCAGCTCCACAAGCTCGTGTGGCGATTGCCATTGCACGTTTTAACAACTTCATTAATGACAGTCTGTTAAGCGGCGCAGTAGATGCGCTTGAACGTATCGGTCAGGTTGCCTCAGAGAATATCACTGTTGTCTGGGTTCCTGGTGCTTACGAGTTACCATTGACAGTGAAGACATTGGTCGAAACCCGTAAATATGACGCCGTTGTCGCGCTAGGTACAGTTATCCGTGGTGGTACCGCTCATTTTGAGTACGTTGCTGGTGAATGCAGTTCTGGTCTGTCTAATGTGGCGATGTCCAGTGAAATCCCAGTGGCGTTTGGTGTTCTGACTACAGAAAGCATTGAACAGGCGATTGAGCGCGCAGGAACCAAAGCGGGTAATAAAGGTGCAGAAGCTGCATTAACCGCACTGGAAATGGTCAATGTAATTAATGCCATTAAAGGCTGATTTTAGTTTTAATTAAGGGGAATCTTGTGAAACCTGCTGCTCGTCGTCGTGCTCGTGAGTGCGCTGTTCAGGCTATATATTCATGGCAATTATCTGGCAATAGCATTGCTGATGTTGAATTACAGTTTCTGTCGGAGCAGGACGTCACTGGTGTTGACGTAACCTATTTTCGTGAATTGCTGTCAGGAGTAGCTGTGAATGCAGTTAGGCTGGATGCTTTGATGGCTCCTTATCTTTCCCGTCAGCTCGAAGAGTTAGGTCAGGTAGAAAAAGCCATTTTGCGTATTGCTATGTTTGAACTAAGTTATCGTGATGATGTCCCTTATAAAGTGGCTATTAACGAAGCTATCGAATTGGCAAAAGTCTTCGGTGCTGAAGATAGTCACAAATTCGTGAACGGAGTATTGGATAAATCTGGTCCGGCAGTACGCAGAAAAAGATAAGCGACTGCTTGTCGGGTTTTTCCCACCGTAGACGATGATTTGTAAGGCCGGGATACCGGCCTTATGTTCATGATCATCTGTAATTTTTGGGATTTTATTATGGCATGTGGCGAATTTGACCTCATTGCACGTTATTTTGATCGCCAGGAGACTAACCGGCGTGATGTAAATTTAGGTATTGGTGATGACTGCGCACTGATGACGTTGGCCGATAAACAACAATTGGCGGTTAGTACGGATACTTTAGTTTCAGGCATTCATTTTTTACCTGATATCTCCCCTGAAGATTTAGCTTACAAATCTCTCGCTGTGAATCTTAGTGATCTGGCTGCGGTCGGCGCTGATCCTGCCTGGCTTTCATTGGCGTTAACATTACCGGAAGTGGATGAATGCTGGCTGAGTAGTTTCAGTGACAGTCTGTTTGAGCAATTGCGTTATTACGGTATGCAGCTTATTGGTGGTGACACTACGCGTGGCCCGATGAGTCTGACGTTGACGATTCATGGTTTAGTTCCCACAGGCAGAGCGTTACTGCGTACTGGCGCAAAAAATGGCGATTGGATTTATGTGAGTGGATCGTTGGGTGATAGTGCGGCAGGTTTGGCCCTGTTACAAAACCGTCTGCAAATTTCTGATCCGGTATCCCACAACTGGTTGGTTCAGCGCCATCTCAGGCCGCAACCTCGTATTTTGCAAGGGCAAGCACTACGTGGCTTGGCAACATCAGCTATTGATTTGTCTGATGGTTTGATTTCCGATTTGAGTCACATTCTGAAAGCCAGCCGATGTGGAGCCAGAATAAATCTGGATGCGATTCCTTACTCTGATGCGATGAAACAATATGTTGAACCACAACAAGCTTTGATGTGGGCTTTGAGTGGCGGGGAGGACTATGAATTATGTTTTACTGTCCCGGAGAGGAATCGTGGTGCGTTGGAAATTGCGTTGGCGCATACTGGTGCTAGTTTTAGCTGTGTTGGACAGATTATGGCGGAATCAGAGGGAGTTCGTTACTACAGCAATAATAAAGAGATTAAATTAGATCTGAAAGGGTTCGATCACTTTATTACTGAGGAAGCACATGGATAAGGCAAAGCGTCGTTTACGGATGAGTAATCCCTGGCATCTATTAGCGACAGGTTTTGGTAGTGGATTGTCGCCGGTTGTGCCGGGGACAATGGGATCGGCAGCGGCTATTCCATTCTGGTTATTACTGATTCAGTTGCCGGAATGGATTTGCTGGTTGGCTATTATTATTGGGATGTTTTTCGGCATAGTGATTTGTCAGCGTACTTCTGATGATATGAAGGTTCATGACCACGGTAGTATTGTCTGGGATGAATTTATCGGTATGTGGATCACATTGATGGCAATTCCGGTGGTTAACTGGCAGTGGGTTTTGACCGGTTTTATAGTGTTCCGTATTCTGGATATGTGGAAACCGTGGCCAATTCGCTGGTTTGATCGCTATGTTCATGGCGGATTAGGCATCATGTTGGATGATATTATCGCCGGTGTATTTTCTTTCGTGATTGTTTGGTTACTGGCGTTTTATCAGGTTTTGACTTTTTGACGTGTGTAGGTAATTGGATTTGTTCCTCTTTAGAAACTTAAAATTTCTACCGAAATATTGACGGGAGAAAGATCTGAATAAGATCTTTTTTCTTATTACTAATGTTTTTGTTATCAGTAGAGTCATTGTAAATAAGTAATCCACCATCATTAGTTCTATTCTGGTTGATCACTCTGTATTAAATAATGCTCGGGGGAATCCATCATTATTAGGTAGCCCCATTGCTGTTAAATTGCATCCGGGTAGTTCTGGCTTGTTATCTATTAAATCTGCTACAGTGGATATCCATTTTGAACTTGGGCCTATCTCTTTAATCAAGAACCATAATATAGCAATCATGCCGTACATTCTTTCATAGGAATCATCAGTTAATCCTAATTTATTAAAAAAAGGATGATTTGGTAGTGGCTTTAGTTTTGGTTCGTTAACTTTATTCCAAATCCGGGAGTGATGTGCGCATCGATTCCTAAGTACATTCATTGCACTTAGCCAGTTCTGTAATATTGGGCCATTTCCTGGGGGAATGCCTAACCTAGCAAGAATATCATTCCTGTATTTGAGCAGTAATATTCATACCTCGAAATTGTAATAGATCGACTAGTTTGTCATATTCTTTATGAACTTTGACCGGTTCAGTCATAGCGCTGCAATTCTCATAGTTCGAATATAAGAAGGCCCAGCCATAACAATCATCTCATTAAGTAAGATTTAAGCCAGGGGGCCGGGCTCAGTTGTGGATAATTTATACCCGTTATCTTTCAAGTTGCCTCTTTGTTGGCTGCGCTCACTCACCCCGGTCGCATAGTTCGCTATGCTCCCGGGGATTCGCTTCCTTGCCGTCGCGATGCATCTTGAAATCCATTGGGTATATACTAATTAAGGGATAAAAACAATGGTATATTTATTGTAGCCATCCCTACTATATTTCGGAGGGATGAAAGAAGTATTGAGGAGAAGTTTTATATTGCAGTATTAACCTATGTACCGTATTGGCGTTTTGTATAATATGACACTATAATGTGACTGCGTGCTATATTGTTTTCTAAAATACATTTTAGCTAATTGATAATCTGTTTTTTTACAGGCTCTGTTTTTGTTGTGTAAATATATTTACTCACAGAGTTAAAGTGTTTATTTTACCTATTTACCTATTTACCTATTTACCTATTTACCAGTCTCTTATACACAACTCCGAGCCCACGAGACCGAACTCGATCTCGTAAGACTACTTCTGCATTAAAAGTGTCGGG
>NZ_JAZGJN010000229.1:0-29578 GCF_038085095.1 Photorhabdus sp. P32
TTTTTCTCATAATGATATTTTAGCTAACACTGCGAATAATATTGGCATCAACCATAGATATCTCATTAATTGCAGCCATGTTCATCGCTGCAATAATCAGGTTTCCAATAGCTAATGGATATAATAAACTAACGGTCTCTTTACCGCTATGCCGACTAAGACATAAACGGTCACGGATAGCACCAATAGCGCTATTATCTAAGATCTTGTTAGTATTCATACCTACACGACCAAATTTAAAATCCAGAAATGTTTCCAGATAATCATTAAGAGGAAACAAATTAACAACCTCACAACGTTGTACTACTTCACGAACCTCTTGATTACGTTCCGATAGCTTTAATTCCAGCTCAGACTGACCAATCAAAATGATCGACAACAGTTTCTTAAATCCGTCTTCCAGTTCAAAGAACCGCTTAAGATGTTTTAATGTCGGTAAAGGCAACGAGTGTGCTTCTTCTATTATTAACACATGTTGATAACCAGCCCGAGAACTGTCTTTTAATGTTTTGTGCAACTGGCGGAAGCGCACTTCAGGCGATCGTTTCAGATTTTCCAACGGTGCCAGGGTATTCACAATAGCCTCAGCAATGTTTGATGCTTTCAAGGTCTTACCTTTTACGTCATTGTCTTCCATTGCCAGTACATAGGGTTCAATAACAATAACGGGGGCATTTTCCCTGTTAATACGGTCAATAAGATCACGACGCAGCGTCGTTTTACCTGAACCCGATTCCCCTGATACTGCCAAAAAACCACCATAGCGGGCTGTTTGATACATGGCTTCCCGTACATAACGGCTATCTGGAGTTACAAAAACATCTTCAGCACTTTGAATTGCACTATCTTCAAATGGATCACGAAATAAACCAAAATGCTTTTTCGTAGCTGGAAATAATACTTGTTTTTTTAGTAACATGTTTTCCTCCTCAGAAATGAGAGTTGTATTTTTATTATCGGCATAGGTATCTAATTTATCGGTTGCTTGTACCACCTCAAAACTTTTTGCGGTATCGATACCTTTTTTCGCCAAGAAATCAGTAATACGTTGACGAATTGCATCCACGTTCTGCCGTGGCCATATATTGTGATTAACAATTTGAGCCAACGCCGCCGCTGAAATTCCCGCAGCATTTGCTGTTGCACTTTGCGTTAACTGATGTGTTTGTAACTGTTGTTTAAACACCAGCATAATAATCCCTCCGTTAAGCGGCTACCTTGCGTACCCGACCAAAGATATATCGTTGCTGAACACCATATTCGTCAACAAGCATTACCTACATTTATTCCTGCATATGCCATTGATAATAATAGATAGCAATATCATTCCTTGGCCAAATATCCTGTATACTTCTTACGTTATCATGCATTTCACGAAAACAAACTGTGTCACTTTTATAAATAAACCTTAGTTGTAATTTGAGTTTCCAGTGAGGGTAGTGGATTATGAACTTTAATTGCCATTTATCCTTTTCCTTAAATATACGCCATGAAAAACTAATTACCGTTGACAATACTGCGTGTAACTGTTGTTGATTGCCCCATGAATTCATCAACCAACTCATCAATTTGATCTGTTGGAACACCATTAGGAAAGCGTTTAACTATTTGCTGATAAAATTCACCACACCATGTCTTGCCATGTGATTGGAACCGTTCACGTAAAATTTTGACAACATCAACTGGGTTCATAAGCTGTTCAATACGTGGACTATGTACCGTAGAAGCTTGTCCACGTTTTGGCATATATGTTGGTGCATCATTACGTTCAATATCCAAATATGGATCAAACCGACCATTGAGGGGTAGTGTTTTCAATTTACGTGCTATTTCAGTTTCAACCGTGCTATTTGTCCCCATGATTTTCTGTTCAATTTCGGCTAAATTACGTTGTGTAATTGTTTGAGGAATGGCCTTGAATTCACTACCAATTACAGGTGCACCGATGGCAAAGCCATACTCATCTTTAGTGACTTCATTAACAAGATGGAAAGCATCAAAGCCATCTTCACCAGTAATGACTACCTGTGCCTCTTCGTCACGCCACGGATTGCGGGTGATCATGATTGAATCACCAACACTTACGCCAGGAACGGTACTGACGTCATACTCACGCCCCCTGAAAGATACTCGCAAGGTTGCCTGTACTTTACGGCTTTCTGGTGCGCCAATTGCCAATTCACGACAAACGTTAATGGCAGGCGCTTTTACTAACTGTTCTGCTGTGATTTTTAGCCAGCAATCGGTACGGGTTTGTCCATGCCGGCTATGTATTGCACTGCGGTTAAACTTCATACGCCATAGCCGTGCCAGACGGTTCAGTTCATCAATATCATCAACCTGTCGAAAGCGTAAACCGGACTCGAAATTGCGTTCGATGATGTCACGCGCTTTTTCAACAGAGCCTGTAGCACGGGCGTTACGGGCCTTGTGTTGTATCATTTGAATGCCTAGAGCCTTACACAAGTTGCGTAGTGTAGGTGCTGTCAAAGCTGAACCGGGGTCAGTAAATAAAATTTGGGGTACACCGTGTAATACATCTGCGTCACCGCGATCTTGCATTGCGTTAATTAATACAGAAGTAAAATTCTGACTGGTTTCACCGCCAAATAAGTATTCAACATATATCCAGCCACTTGTATGATCTGTTAATTCAAACGACCAGACACGATCATTAATAATACGAGCCAGATTTTTCGGCTTATTTTTATTAAATTCAGCCACAGGCATCATGCGTAACCCACTGTCAACTCCATTGTTTTTATTTGGATTTTTTAGGTAATACAGTACACAAATTGAAGCGTCTAATTCCCATACATAATTGGGATGCAGGCTAGCCAATTGTAGGCTGGGTGCAGACACTTTCAGCTGTTCAGGATGAAGTTTGTACTGGCGTAATGCACGACTAATAGCGTCAATGGATAACGGAGAAAATTCGCCCGTTTCGGTATCAATATGGCCTGCATGAATCAGGCCGTTTGAACGCAGATCATTAACGGCCTGTTCGAGACTATATAACCGTTTCCCTGTATTACGAGTGGCCTCTATCAATATTCCTGAAATCAACGTTGCTTCTTCACGTGTTAGTGCGCTATTGCCTGCATCAGAACGTTTCTTACGTGGTTTTTTGCTAAAAACTTCACCGAGTTTTTTAATCAACGTTGAACGTGACATACACAGCTCTTCACAAGCCGCCCGATATATTGCCTCTTTACCGCCATGTCCGGCTTTATATGCTGCCTGTGCAATAGAAACTAATCGTTCGGTCATTGTGGTATTCATGTCATTGCCCTTATTCCTTCAGTTTCTTTTCAAGCATTTTTTCAATTCAGATTTATTCATGTGTCTCTTCCTTATCCATCCATTCTGGTCGTTTAAATCCTTCCTCTTCTGCCTCCGCACCTTCTTTAGCCCAATCAGGAACAATGCTGTGTTCTCTGTACTCAGGCAGATTAAAGTGATTACGTAGGTTACGAATTTTGACTTCAAGGTCATCAAGTACGCCTGCCATAAACCCAACATGGCTAATGTCGGTGCGTGTGGTATGACCATTAAGCGTTTCAAATCCATTGAAAAGATTGGTGATAGCGGCATCAACAGAAAAAGACAATGAATTAACCTCTTGTGTCAAAGCAGCACCTTCCTCTTCAGGTTTTTCATGATTAATTCGGCGCTGAAGTTTGTGCTGGATTGCAGATTTCTCCTCAATCAAATTACTAACAAGTTCCTTTTTTTCCTGCACCGTCTGGCGTGAGATTTCCAGATCAGCGCGTGTATCACGCAGGGTCTTACGTAGTTCGCGGACAGACATGCGATCAATATCATCTAATGTCAAACCTGCTACAGTGCCACCTTCAGCCAATTCTGACAGTTCATCATCATCTTCAAGCATCAACTCATACAGTTTGGAACGTCCCAAAAGCGAAAACGTTTTCGCTTTTGTTTCTAATCCAGGTGAAAGAAATTTGAGTGCAGCTTGTGCCATTTTTTGAGCAATTCGGGGTTCCAAGCCAAGTTGATCCTTAACGATGTCAACAAATTCACCATGAGGTTCATTCTCTTTAAGAATAATGAGGCGCTTCCCAGCTTCCAACATCGCTTCAGCACTCTGAGCCATATAGAAACGGGTTTCGTGAACGATACGTTCACGTTCATACGGCAGACCATCTCCAAACTGTTCCATGATTTGCAGGCGGTGTGTTGTCATAGCGTTGAGATTGACCTGCAGATCGTCAGCAAGTTGAACATCTTCGGCTAGTTTTACTGATGTTGTATTTTTTGAGCGTGCCATTGTATGAATCTCTTGTTAATTAATTTCTGCTACCAGCCAAAACGCGCTGATTCATTTCTGTAATTTTGGCTTGGGTGTTAGCCATTTCATTTGAGAACGATTGTGCTATTTGCAGTAATTGCATACCGGGTGCATATCTGCCGCTACCCAGTTTTTGCGCCAGCCCTTCTTCTATTAATGTATTTAGTGCACGATTAATATTTGCAGGAGATTCCCCCAGTAATTCCGCTAATTCACCATTACTCATCCCAGACAAGGAATGACCACGTAGAGCCTTAAGAACTCGTAATATGCGCGTACCAGAACTGGAAACGTTAATTTTGCGCATGTCACATTCTCCCTTTTCAATATGTGATAATCTGTTACATAGAGTGATAAAATAGTTAGGCTAAATTTAAATGCCTAAACTTGGCGTTTTCAGACCTAGCTTTACCGCTATTTCATGGGCCTTTCCGTAATTAGCTTTGGATTGTCCATTAAGAACTCGGTATACAGCTTCACGGGAATACCCGTTATCCTGTGCCCATTGGGTAATAGTGATGCCGTGTTGTTGAAAGCGGCTTTTAATTTTATCGGGTGTCATGCAATGGCCTCCGGTAATGCAATGATGTTTGTACGATATGTGACATTATTGTCCCATTAATGGGACTTGTAAAGGGTTTTGGTGACAAAAATGTCTCTTGGTGAGAGATTAAAAAAAGAGCGTGAGCGATTGGGGTTTAGTCAGTCTGATTTCGCGGAGATGGTTGGTGCATCAAGAAAATCACAGATAAGGTGGGAAAAAGATGAATCTGCACCAGGGGCTGATGCTATAAGCCTTTGGGCAAAAGCTGGTCTTGATGTGTTGTACCTGATCACAGGACAAGTTCAAAAGTCAGCCTCTACCGCTTACAAAAACAGTGAGATAGATGAAGAATTACTGGGAAAAATTGTTCATAAACTAGATTCGATGGCACGACAGGCTAATCGCCGCTGGACACCCGATGAACTCGTCCTGCAATCATCAAAAATATATAACTTTTTAATTAAAGAGTCGGCTGTCGATGACAGTAGAATTGAGAGAGTATTAAAACTGGTTGTTAATCATTAAAAAAATAAAGGATTTGCATGAACAGAAGAGATGAAGAATTACAAACATTAGCAGAACAAGTTTTTGATAGCCTTAAACAACTTCCCCAAGATGGACAGGAACGACAGATAACCATCAGTGTTGGTGGTAATAATCATGGCTCTATTCATGTAGGTTCAGTCGTCAATATTAACCCCGTACCATCTCGCTCGCGTGAGCTTCATGAAAGGGATAGTCGGGAGTTACTTGCTATAAAACGAGAATTACTTATAAAAAATAAAGATGCTAAATGGCGTTATTACATTAATACACCTTGCTTGCTATTACTTAGCCTCGTGCTTATACCATTTACGTTTCCCCTATGGAATGCTTATATGATGTTTTTTGGTGGAGGATCTACTAATGTATTGGCAGTTAATGATAAGACATTAATAATTTTTATCTCTTGGACCGTACTGATAATGATTTGTGGAAAAAACATGGACAAGAACAGGAAGATAGAAAATAGGATAATAGGTGAAAATAAGAATGTTATTGATACCATAGACGTAATCTTGCGACGTAGAAATTCTTAAAAATATAGTTATTTTTTATTTTATATAAGGGTATGAGCTGTGCGTAAGTTATTAATTCCCGCAATATTTATTTTGGCGGGGTGTAGTGATGGAACAGAAAATAGCGTTCAGATTGAGTCTGAAAAAGCTCCAGCCCCTGTGTTCTCAATAGCAACAGATGATCCCACTATCAATCAATTATTGCCAACTATTAGAAAAATGTGCCCAGGATTGGATAAATACTCTGATCAATTTACTGACATCACAGTTTACGAAAACAGTTATCCTTCACGCACAACTATCAAATTTCATATTGATGAAAATGCCAAACTGCCCAATGATTATATAGCTAATGGGAATAATTGTTTTCTTGATATAGAAGATAACGAAACAGTTTTATCTATATCTAAATCAGCTTGCCAATCTGTTTGTTTAGATCAACAGAATGTACCTGGTGGAACGTTGAAATTGAAACTTTAGAAACAAATAAGGTATTTATGTCTACTACAAACATAGAAAAATTTAATGAAATTGTAGGTATTATATTTGGGAAATTATATGAGTCATTTCCTTTAAAGATAGATCTTTTATCCACAGAGATAATCGGTGAACCCCTTCAATATTCTGCTGGAACATACTCTGACGAACTTTGTACTACAGTAGAAGATCATAGATTTTTTCTGGATACCGCGGATTGGCTCATGACGAATGGTTATTTGGCAGGGACTATGAGCTCTGAAGGTTGTCATAGAGCCGTATTAACCGCTGAGGGTTTAGAAGTTCTCAAAGTAATCCCTGATAGCTTAGAAACTCCATTAGGTGATCAAATTAAGGAAACATTGAAGACTGAAGGTAAAGAAGCATTAAGGTCTTTAGTTAGCCAAACTCTTGGAATAGGTTTACAGTTTGTGTCCCGTTCTATTGGCTTGGGTTAAAGGTAAAAAATGGCAAAGCAAATATATTGCCTTGCCATTCTCGGTTATTAGAAATTACAAATGATCAGCTCTTTACTCTGTTTAACTTTCCCCGTAACTTTTAAGTTGTAACCGATATTAACTGCTTGCATTGTCAACCCTTTGAACGCCTTGCGCATTTCTGGAATATCGTTCACCGAAACCACCATTTTCCCTCGGATGGTATGTGCTAATTCTGCTAATAGATCATAGTTCTCAAGCCCGAACTCTATACCATATCCCTCTGTACCCCAATATGGAGGATCACAATAAAACAGTGTATGCGGTCTGTCGTACCGCTGGATGCATTGTGCCCAATCCATATTTTCAATGATCGTTCTTGCCAGTCTTAGGTGAGCCATTGATAATTCTTCTTCTATTCTGAGCAAATTAAATCGCGGTGGACTGGTGGTGGAAGTTCCAAAAGTATGTTCAGCAACCTTACCGCCAAATGCCTGCTTTTGGAGATAATAGAAACGCGCTGCTCTCTGAATATCGGTTAGCGTTTCTTCGGGGGTAATCTGTAACCATTTATAAATTTGGCGGCTGACCAATGCCCATTTAAATTGCCGGACAAACTCTTCCAAGTGATGTTTTATCACGCGATAAAGATTCACCAACTCACCATTAATATCATTAATCACTTCACATTTGCTCGGTACTTTTAGGAAATACAGTGCAGCAGCACCACAGAACGGTTCGACATAACAGGTATGCTCAGGAAATAACGGTAAAATATGTTTTGCTAATCGGCGTTTACCACCAATCCACGGAACGATGGGTAAAGCTTGTTCTTTCATTATCCGTAAGCCTTTTCCATTAGCTGAAAATGAGCCAGGCTTTTCCGGTCATCAATAATCAATAACGGAAAGAGCCTAGGTTGACTCACAGTACATACCTGTGAGTTGATAGCCTACCCAGTGTTCGAGCGTTAGGTAGGTCGCTCTTATCCTGTCTTTTACTTTTCTGATGCGCTCTTAACGCCCTTTAAAATCCTTTTCCCAATAAATTGGCAAAACTGTTTCCATCAACGACTATGGAGACAGTTCAGTGAAAACTTTCAAATCGTTTATATCACTTATCAAAAAATTACGCCTCGGTGGTTGGTTGTTAACAGCTGTTCTATTGCTGCTTACTATCGGTTTGGCTTCCCCCCAGCAAGTCCCCGTCGTGATCTACAAATTGGCGCTTATTGCTCTGGCTGTTGTCTTGGGGTATTGGCTAGACCGCAGTTTATTCCCGAAAGCAAGGCCCGGTCAGTATCTGAAACATGATGAGATACTCATGAAAGAAGGAAAATATCCCGTTCAGACTGGCTACCATCTGGTGTTTTCTGCCGTTTTGATACGCCGTGCACTGATTGTTGCCGCCACCTGTCTGAGCGTAGCTACAGGGTTATGATTATGAATTGGCGGCAGATTATCGGAATTGTACTGTTATGGTGTGGCGGTATGGTCAGCCCAGCATTGGCTAACGAACCACCACACCGTTCGCAGCAATACCGCAATGACTTAATACGTGCTTCTCGTGTGATCTGGGGATTGAATGCACCTGTAGCTGATTTTGCCGCTCAGTTGCATCAAGAGAGTGGTTGGAAATCACGAGCAGTTTCTCCTGTCGGTGCTCAGGGCATGGCTCAATTCATGCCTGCAACCGCAGACTGGATCGGTCAACGTATCCCTGAATTATCCAATAAAGATCCCTTCAATCCAGTCTGGTCTATACGGGCAATGGTTCACTATGACCATTGGCTATGGCAACGCATTAAAGCTGCCGATAAGTGCCAAAGAATGGCAATGGTGCTGTCTTCCTATAACGGAGGTTTAGGCTGGTTACTACAGGATAAGCAGAAAACCGAAGAAGTTGGTCTCAATCCGTGGGTCTGGTTCGGTCACGTTGAATTTCAGAACGCAGGGCGCCGGGCCTCAGCATGGAAGGAGAATCGTTATTATCCCCGACGCATATTACTGGCACTCGCACCGCGCTATTTGGCTTGGGGAGGTGCTAGCTGTGCCAGTTAAATTGTGGGCTAAACCTGTTGTATTGATTTTGTCGCTAATTGGCATGTTCGCTTTGGCTCATTGGAGAGGCCATACCACAGGCTTTCAGAAAGCAACGGAGACCGGAAATACCGCATTGGCACAACAGAAAGCCGAATTTCTCCTACTGGAAAAACAACGGACAGAACGGGAACTGGCAGCGCTTAATGCTTTGCAGAAACGTTACCAAATGCAGGTTAATACGGCGCATCAGGCAGAAGCTAATTATCTCAATGACATTGAACGACTCCGCACTCAAAACCAGCAACTCAAGAGGAAGATTGACCATGTTACTCAACGTTGGATGGATGAAAAACAACAATTTCATCCCGTTAATTGCGTGTTTACTCGTGGCTTCGTGCAGCAATACAACGCCGCCTTCGGCCTGTCCAGTGAACAAATTCGTCCTACCTCCGTTACCTCCGGCGCTGATGAAACGTCCCGTGGAAATGAAAGCTCTGGTGCCCAGCTACGGCCATCCGATATCACACAACGAGATATCCTCTCCAATATCATTGACAACGGAGAACAGTGTCTTGCATTGAAAGCGCAGGTTAATGGCCTGTTGGATTACATCAAAGGATTACAACAATGACACTACAAATTGAATTTTGGGCTGTCGTAGGTTTTCTGCTCTCTTTTCTCGGTTTTGTGTTTGGTATCGCAAAGTGGTTATTCACTAAAGCGGAAGAACGGCAGGATGAACGACATGCATCGTTAGAACTGGCGCTTAAAAATTCCGTAGACAATTGGTCCCAGCTCGAACGCGAGTTCATGCAATTCAAAGCTGAACTCCCTCTGAACTATGTACGCCGTGAAGATTACATTCGTGGTCAGACAGTAATTGAAGCAAAACTGGATGCACTTTATAGCAAATTAGAGGTGGTGCAGCAGCACCGAATTGCCGGAGGTCAAAATGATTGATGTTGCCCGTGTTCGTCGTGAATCATTGCGCTGGAGTCTGTTGGTCGCACTGAATAAAACCCGCCCATATACCGCCAGTGAAACGCTGTTATTGGATATATCTCGCGCGATTTATCCTGACGTCACTGCATTGGAATTACGGAAAGAATTGGATTATCTGGCAGGCAGTCAATTAATTGACCTCAATAAACAGCCATCGGGTAGTTGGTTTGCTGACTTAACTCGGATTGGTGTTGATGTCGTTGAATATACGGTCGAATGCTGTCTTGGTATTGCTCGCCCTGAAAAATACTGGAGTGAATAATGGCGCGTCGAAGCACAATCGATAAACTCCCTGAAGACGTTCGGCGCTGGTTGGAGCGGGCGTTGACTGAATCAGGGTTTAGTAGATACCAAGAACTCGAAACCTTACTGCGTGATCAAGGTTATGTAATCAGTAAGTCCGCTATTCACCGTTATGGACAAAAAATAGAAAAGCGATACGGTGCAATACGGGCGGCAACAGAAGCAGCACGGATGCTGACAGAAGGTGCAGTGGATGATCAAGATGCACGTTCTGAGGCTGTGATTGCTTTAATTCAGACTGAACTTTTTGAAAGTATTATTCAACTCCAGGAGGCTGAAGAAGGAGAAATTAATCCGAAAGAACGCGTCACATTGCTCTCAAAGGTTGCGAAAAACGTAGCTACACTTTCTCGTGCTAGCGTGAATCTGAAAAAATTCCAATCTGAAGTCCGGGCACGGGCTGAAGCTGCTGCAAGTAATGCAGAGAAAATTGCACGCAAAGGTGGATTATCTACCGAAGCAGTTGCTGCATTACGTCGGGAAATATTGGGAATTGCTACATGAATCAGCTTGCACCTGTCCTACCAGATACTTCCTCAATAGCAGCACCTGTCGTCTTATTACCATACCAGCAACGATGGGTGGCCGATTCGTCTCCTCTTAAAGTCAATGAGAAGAGTCGTCGAACGGGAATTACTTGGGCTGAAGCGTCAGATAATGTACTCATCGCTGCATCTTCTACTGCTGCTGGTGGCATGAATGTGTATTACATCGCCTATAACCAAGATATGACCGTTGAATATATTCAAGCCTGTGCAATGTGGGCTCGTGCCTTCAACTATGCAGCCAGTGAAATTGAGGAAGGGTTCTGGGAAGAAGACGAAGATGATAAGCACATCAAAACCTTCACTATCAAATTCCCAGACTCTGGATTCCGTGTAGTGGCGCTTTCTAGCCGTCCGTCTAACTTGCGTGGCCGTCAGGGGATCATTGTCATTGATGAGGCTGCTTTCCACGAACAGCTCGATGAATTACTGAAAGCGGCACTAGCCATGCTTATCTGGGGCGGTAAAGTGCGAGTGATCTCCACCCATAACGGAGATAGCAACTTGTTTAATGAGTTGCTGAACGATATCCGGGCAGGACGCAGGGACGGTGTTATCCACCGTATTACCTTTAAGGAGGCTGTAGCTGAAGGACTATTTCACCGTGTCTGCTTACGTACCGGACGTGAATGGTCACAAGAGGCTGAACAACAGTGGATGATGTCGGTATACAAATTCTACGGAGCCGGGGCATCAGAAGAATTGGATTGTATTCCTGCTAATGGTGGCGGAGCTTGGTTGTCCCGCGCTTTGATTGAATCTCGGATGTCTCCCGATACGCCAGTACTGCGACTGACTTGCCCGAAAGGATATGAGCTTAAATACGATGAAATACGCCGCATAGATACCGAAGAGTGGCTAAAAGCCAACCTGAAGCCGTTGCTAGATGCATTGCCTTCTGATGCTCGTTCGTTTCTGGGACGCGATTTTGGCCGCAGTGGCGATTTGTCCGTGGATTATCCATTGCTGCAACAAAAAAATCTGGTACGCAGAGTGCCGTTCGTGTTGGAACTGCGCAACGTGCCATTCAAACAACAGGAGCAAATCACTTGGTATCTAATGGATGGACTTCCTAATTTACTGGGTGCAGCCTTTGATGCCCGTGGTAACGGTGCTTATTTGGCTGAATATGCCATGCAAAAATATGGCGCCAGCCGTGTGCAGCAAGTCATGCCCACCGAAGGTTGGTACCGTGACAATATGCCCCCGGTGAAGGCTGCGCTGGAAGACGGCAATCTGGAGGCACTGCCAAAGGATGAAGACACTTTGGATGATCTGAGGGCAGTACAGGTTATTAACGGTGTTCCCCGTGTACCTGATCAGCGCTCAAAAGCAAAAGCGGACGGCGGCAAGCGCCACGGTGATGCAGCGATAGCCCTTGCTCTGGCGTACTTCGCCAGCCGTGAAATTAACAAAGGTCCGGTAAAGGCAAGTTCCCGCCGTCGTCGTCAGTCTGCACGTATGCTGGAGGGATATTAATGGCTCGTGGTATCTGGGTTTCACCAACAGAATTTATTAACTTTTCCAAATCAAAGCAGTCGTTCACTGAACAAATTGCATCGCGTAGCCGTTCCATTGACTTCTACAGTCTGGGGACATATCTACCTAATCCTGATCCTATTCTCAAAGCCCAAGGGCGGGATATTCGTATCTATCGTGAATTACGTACTGATCCTCTAGTTGGTGGATGTATTCGCCGCCGCAAGGCCGGAGTGAAAGCACTGGAGCGTGGTGTAGAACGCAGCAATGCCCCTGTGCAAGTCTTTAACTTTATCCGCGACATGCTGGCGGACTTGGATATGTCACGTATCATTGGCGAAATGCATGACGCTGTTCTGTACGGCTATCAGCCTTGTGAATTGATGTGGAGTCAGCATCAATCATGGTCAGTGATAGATATCGTTAGTAAGCCGCCTGACTGGTTCCACTATGACCGTGATAACCAACTGCGTTTTCGTGCTCGTGATGCAGGTGTTGAGGGAGAACGGGTTCCTCTCTATAAATTTGTAACGCCACGTCAAGACGCTACTTATGACAACCCTTACGGATTTCCAGATTTATCAATGTGCTTCTGGCCCGTCACCTTTAAGAAAGGCGGCATGAAGTTTTGGGTACGCTTTGCCGAGAAGTATGGTTCACCGTGGGTAATTGGAAAACATCCACGAGGTACGCCACAAAGTGAAATTGATCTGTTATTGGATTCGATGGAAGCAATGATTGATGATGCAGTTGCCGCCATTCCTGATGATTCCTCCGTTGAGATTAAAGAGGCAGCAGGTAAATCAGACAGCAGTGATATTTATCAGAACTTAATTACCGTTGCTCGCAGTGAGATCTCCATTGCGTTACTGGGACAAAACCAAACGACCGAAGCAAACAGCAATAAAGCCTCTGCACAAGCGGGATTGGAGGTAACGGATGATATTCGTGATGCTGATGTTGACGTTATCACCAGCGCCATTAATCAGGCTATACGCTGGGTCGTAGAACTGAACTTCGGTAACGTTGAATGTCCGGTCTATCGTCTTTGGGAACAGCAATCGGTTGATGAAACACAGGCTAATCGTGACGTTAAGTTGAGTCAGGCGGGTGTCAGATTTACTCCGCAATACTGGAAACGCGAATATCAATTGCAGGATGGGGATATTGATGAAACAACCTTGTCAACCACGCCTACTCCACCACTCCCACTGGCGTTTTCTGAAGCTGTGAACGCAGATTTAGCAGCACAGGACACCTTAGATGAAGCGCTGGATATTTTGATGAATGAAGGATCATTGAATGAATCGTTGAAATCTCTACTGGCTCCTTTGTTCCATCGTGTTCAAAACGGTGCTAATCCCAGCGATCTTATAGGAGAGTTAGCCGAGTTTTATCCACAAATGGACGCAGATGGTTTGCAAGAGCGGCTAGCGCGGGTTTTGTTTGTGTCTAACATTTGGGGGCGCTTGCATGAGCATAACCACGCCTGAACTGGCGTATTGCATGACATTACCTCCCAAGCGAGCCATTGGTTATCTGCAATCTAAGGGCTACAAGATAACGTGGGATTGGGAAGAGCTTTGGCAAGAGACTCACTCCCGTGCATTCACGGTGGCGAAAGTCACGCGTCTGGATATTCTGGAAGATATTCACCAAGTGCTACAACAGGCACTGGATGAAGGCAAGACTGATCGTTGGTTTCGCCAGGAGCTGGAGCCAACATTAAGACGTAAGGGATGGTGGGGAACGAAAGAAACCGATGACCCCGTTACAGGGGAACGTGTCACTGTTCAGCAAGGTAGCCCGTGGCGCCTTGATACTATCTTTCGTACCAACATGTCAGTGCTGTACAGTGCAGGCCGTTGGGCCGAACAAATGGAAAATGTTGATGACCGACCGTACTGGATGTATACAGGGATCAACGATAACTATACACGCAAGGGCCATCTCGCATTGCATGGTTTGGTATTTCGCTCTGACGACCCATTTTGGCAAGCTTTCTATCCTCCTAATGGTTGGCGTTGCCGTTGCAGTGTGATTGCTCTCAGTCATGATGACGTTCGTGCCAGAGGGATGAAAGTTATGAATTCAGGTAAAGCAATGGGCTGGGAGTTGAAATTGGTTTCACAAAAAACAGGTGAGATGCAGCCCGTTGCTACATTCAACACAGGTATAACAAAAGTGGCGACTGATGTAGGTTGGTCATATTCGCCGGGGGCAGCATATCGTCCCGATTTGACCAGATATCAGGGAGAGCTATCTGGACTGGCCCGCCGCGAACTGAGAGGACATAATGGGTAATCTTACTATCACCATTAATGATGAAGACCTAAGACGTGGATTACGGGCATTAGAATTGGCTGCTAATGATCTGACACCTGCCATGCGTAAAATTGCTGGGACATTGTCAGCAGAAACCGCCTTTAACTTTGAAGCTGAAGGACGTCCGGCATGGATACCCTCTGTAGCTGCAAAGGAACGTGGTGGTCAAACGCTGCAAAAAACTGCTCGTTTGATGCGTTCAGTCAGTACCCACTATGATGCCCATACGGCAGTTGTCGGTACAAACTTAGTCTACGGGCGTATTCATCAATTGGGAGGTAAAACTGGCCGTAATCAATCTTTATTGCTACCAGCCCGGCCTTATCTGCCCGTAACAGAACAAGGCGAATTATCACCAGATGCAGCAAGAGCTGTATTAAGCACCATTCAACGACATCTTGAATCAGCGGCGCATCGTTAAACTTTTCCTCCCTATGCGGGTGATTTATCATTGTCATCCGCAAAAGACTTTATAAAGCGTTTACAGACTCAAATTTTCGATATCTAATTGCATGCAGTTCCACTTTATTATTTCCTTCCCAAATCTTTTCTAAAGCAGATTAAAAGTTGTTTTTTCTGATTGCGGAGAAACTGCCTCTATTAACGTAATAGAGGCAGTGAAATGAAGTCACTTCACATTTTCAAATCCGGTATACATACCGATATGTATGGCAAACAATTGCCGTTCAGCACCGCAGATTTGCAAGCTTGTGCAAAGGCTTATGACTCATCGTTGCATGAAGCACCGATTGTAATTGGGCATCCAAAAGATAATTTACCCGCCTATGGTTGGGTTAAATCGCTGACGTCTTCCGGTGATGACTTGATTGCAGAGACTCAACAAGTTGATGTTCAGTTCGCTGAACTGGTCGATGCAGGCCGCTATAAAAAAATCTCTGCTTCTTTCTATTTACCGGATTCCCCAAACAACCCTAAACCCGGCGTGCTCTATTTGCGTCATGTCGGCTTTTTGGGCGCACAGCCACCCGCCATTAAAGGACTGAAACAGGTTGAATTCAGCGAGCAAGAACATGGTGTCGTGGAGTTCTCTGATTGGAGTGACATCACCAACGCTTCACTTTGGGGGCGTCTGCGAGAATTTTTGATCAGTAAATTCGGTATGGACGAAGCAGACAAAGCGCTTCCTTCTTGGCAAGTGGATTCATTACGTGAAGAAGTTTATAGCACAACTCAGCCTGCTCCTGCCTTTCATGAACCCAATAACACACATCAACGTGAGGAAAACATCGTGACAAATGAAGAAAAAAAAGCGCTCAAAGATGAAAACACCCGCCTGAAAGAACAGCTTGTTGCCCGTGATGCTGCCGACGCAAAGCGCAAACAAACTGAGCAACATGCCGGAAACGTGGCATTTGCCGAAAAGCTGGTCGCAGACGGCAAATTGGCGCCTGCTGCCCAATCTGTCGTGGTCGCCTTGCTGGACGCTGTAACTCAAGGAAATTCCCCTGTCGAGTTTGCTGAAGGTGATGTGAAAAAACCATTGGCTACCGCGTTTAAAGATCTGCTGAGTTCTGCCCAGCCTGTTATTAATTTTGGCGAACATGCAACAAAAGACCGGGTTGACCAAAACACGTCATCAGATATTGCTGAGTTTTCTGATGCAGATCCTGAGCGTCTGGCGCTGCATCAAAAAGCCGTCGCTCTAGCGAAGAAAGAAGGTATCAGTTACGACGTAGCCGTTGCCCGCTGCCTGTAACACTGCAACCGTAACTATTGAGGAGAGATAAATGTCTGATTATTTGAAAGGCAAACGTATTGTTGACCCTGTGCTAACCAGTGTTGCACGTGGTTATAAAAATGCGGCATTCATTGGCGAACATCTTTTCCCTGTTGTCGAAATGGAGAAAGAAGGTGCTAGTGTGCCGACATTTGGTAAAAGTGCTTTTGTGGAATATGACACCAAGCGTGCTGTTGGCGCCAACAGTAACGTTTTGATCCGTGAGAAAGGTTCTTCGTTAGATATCGTGCTCAACGAGCATGATCTAGCTACACCTGTTGATTATCGCGAGAAATCAGAATCTTTATTTAATGAAGAAGCAAAGGCAATCCGTCGTTCCACCAATGGCGTGAATCTCAAACGCGAACTGTATGCAGCTCGATTGGCACAAGACCCTGCGGTTTACCTCAATGACTCGGTGAAGAGCCTGACAGTTAATGAACGTTGGGTTGGCGGCAAAGGTAACCCAATCAAAGTCATTGAAGCTGGAATTGATGTTGTTCGTACTGCCATTGGTGTACGTCCAAACCTCATGACAATGGGGGCTTGCGTGATGTCACTGTTGAAATTTCATCCTGAAATTCAGGCTGCTATTGGAGCCAACGAACGTAAACGTATCACAATAGAAATACTCAAAGATCTTTTCCAAATCCAGAACGTTGTCGTTGGTGAACCGGTTTCTACCCCAAGCATTAAAGAAAATCCCGTTGATATCTGGGCTGATAATTTGATGTTGCATTACGTATCACTTCCGCAGGCAGGAGCAGAAAGCGCTGATGAATATGAGCCTTCATTTGGTTATACGTTTCGCCGCAAAGGAATGCCTGTAGCGGATAAATATCCGGGTGTTGGCGGCAAGGTGAATTACTGCCGTTATACCGATATTTATAAAGTTGCGGTTGTTGGCGGTGATGCTGGCTATCTGATTACCAATATTGTGAAGTAAGGGTAACAATCATGGCAGTAATACAACAACCCGTATTGACCACGACCATCATCGCCACGGCTAATATCGTACAGCATCGTTTGGTGGGGGCCGATAATGCCCCTTGTCAGGCTGGAGCCGTTGCACTTGGTATAGCGGAAATGGATGCGAAAGCAGGTGATGCTATTCCAGTCAATGTCTTGGGCATTATTGCTGTTGAAGCAGGTGGGCCAATAGCTCGCGGGCAAGTCGTACAGTCGGATAAGAATGCCTGTGCAGTGCCACTAAGTTCTGCGGAGAATGCTGCCGGAACATCTATCGGATTTGCGCTAGATGAAGCCACGGCTGCTGGCAATGTTATTCGCATCTTACGTGGTGTATGACATGTATTGCTCATTGGCAGATCTGCAAGGGCAGATACCAACGCAATCATTGATATGGTTGTCTAACGAAGAGCCTAATGCCCAGACAATCAATGCAACTGTGGTTAACAGTGTCATTCGCTATGCCGATGAACTTATTGATGCCCATTTACGTGGGCGTTACATCCTGCCTCTGGCGGAGGTTCCCACGGTATTACGCGATGCTGCTATTACGTTAACACGCTATCGGTTGTATGCCCGCCGTCCAGAAGGCTCTATTCCTGAAGCCGTGATAGATGATTACAAAATTGTTTTGCGCCAACTGGCTGATATTCGTGATGCCAAACTGACACTGGGCCTGCTTTCCACAGGAAAAGATGCCTCTGAGCCGGGAGAGTTTCGTGTTCGAGCGCGTCATCCCACCTTTGGGGGAAGTCAAGGGATGTTGGAGAAATACTAATGGATGTTTCGCCGATCATTGATGCCATCGTCATGAGGCTAAAAGAAAAGCTACCTAGCTTACAGGTGGAGTATTTCCCTGAAAGGCCGACTGAATTCAGGCTGAACCATCCCGTGGGAGCCATTTTAATCAGCTATCCCGGCTCTCGCTTTGATAAGCCTGAAGATGCTGGAGCAGTATTGCAGACACAAACTGTCATGCTCAATGCCACTATCGTTTTTCGTCAGCTTAATGGGTGTCATGGAGCCGTTGCCACACTGGATGATGTACGCCGGGTTCTCGGCGGATTCCAACCACCGAACTGCCAACGTAAATGTTGGCTGGTACGGGATACATTTCTCGGTGAGATAGCTGGCTTGTGGCAATACACGCTGGATTTTGCGACTGAAAGTGTATTTATCGAAGATAGTGAGTCACCGGATGGCCCGCCGTTAGCCCAAATCAATTATGAGGAAACTAAACAATGAAATACCTCTATACAGGCCCAGCAAGCGGCGTCACTTTAGCTGATGGCACAGAAGTCTTGCTCTGGTCAGAAAAAACTATTGATTTACCGGAACAACATGATTATGTGAAGACATTGATCGCACTGCGATATCTTCATCCATTGTCAGAACAGCAAAAAAGTATCCTGAAGAAAAAAGAAAAGTCTGAGGGGGTCACTGATGGCCGCTAATTATTTACATGGCGTCGAAACTATCGAAGTCGAACAAGGCTCCCGTCCGGTCAAGACAGTAAAATCCGCCGTGATCGGCTTAATTGGTACTGCACCGATAGGGCCAGTAAATACAGTGACACTTTGTCTGTCAGAAAAAGATACAGCTCAATTTGGTGCTCAAATGAATGGTTTTACCATCCCACAAGCACTGGATGCTATTTATGATCATGGTGCGGGAACTGTGCTGGTCATTAATGTTCTTGATCCTGAAGTGCATAAAGCCAATGTTGCCAATGAAAGTATTATCTTTGATAAAACCACAGGAACAGCAAAACTGGCTAACCCCGTGGTCAGTAATGTCTTGCTAAAAGCCAACTCTGATAGTGCGCCTTATATAGAAGGACAAGATTATTCTCTGGATGTTCAAACAGGTAGGCTCAAAAACATCGGTAAAAACATCATTGCTGGTACAACCGTAATGGCCAGTTATGACTTTACCGATCCCACGTTGGTAACACCCGCTGACATTATTGGCAGCATCAGTGCAGCGGGTAACCGTACAGGTATGAAGTTGCTGAATGATACTTATAACCTGTATGGATTTTTTGCCAAGATCTTGCTGGCTCCTGTTTACTGTACCCAGCTAAGTGTGGCGACAGAACTGATTGCCCTTGCAACTAAATTGGGTGCCATGACTTATATTGATGCCCCGATAGGTACCACTTTTGCTCAGGCTATCAGTGGCCGAGGCCCATCTGGCACAATCAATTTTAATACCAGTTCTGATCGTGTCCGGCTGTGTTACCCATATGTCAAAGTCTATGATGCGGAAAGCAATAGCGAGCGCTTGGAACCATTGTCATCTCGTGCAGCAGGGCTGCGTGCCAAGATTGATGCAGACAAAGGTTTTTGGTGGTCATCCTCCAATCAAGAAATTAGGGGGATCACCGGGATTGAGCGTCAGCTATCCGCCATGATTGACGATCCACAAAGTGAAGTGAACCAGCTCAATGAACAAGGGATTACTACAGTGTTCAATAATTATGGCTCTGGTTTGCGCTTATGGGGCAACCGTACCGCCGCGTGGCCAACTGTGACACACATGCGTAACTTCGAGAACGTGCGCAGAACAGGAGACGTGATTAATGAATCCCTGCGTTACTTCAGTCAGCAATATATCGATATGCCGATCACGCCGGCGCTGATAGATGCCCTGACAGAATCTGTGAATGCCTATGGTCGTAAATTGATTGCCGATGGTGCCTTATTGGGATTCAAATGTTGGTTTGACCCTACACGTAATGAAGAAACTGATCTGACTGCTGGTCATCTGTTATTCAGCTATAAATATACACCACCGCCACCACTGGAACGGCTGACATTCGAAACTGAGATTACCTCTGAATATTTGCTGAATTTAAAGGGAAGTAATTAATGGCTGGAAAAATAGAAATTAACCGCATCACCAACGCCAACATTTATATTGATGGCAATAACCTGCTGGGACGGGCGGAAGAAGTGAAACTGCCAGACGTTTCCATGACCATGCAGGAGCATAAGGCGCTGGGGATGGTCGGTAAGGTGGAATTACCGGCAGGCTTCGATAAGCTGGAAGGCGAGATCAAATGGAACAGTTTCTACCGTGACGCTATGTTATCTGCTGCCAATCCCTATAAGTCTCTGGCTTTACAGTGCCGTTCCAGCGTCCAGAAATTCAGTTCACAGGGGCGCATTGATGAAGTGCCATTGGTGACGTATCTAACCATCTTATTTAAGAAGAATCCGCTGGGCACATTTAAACAACATGAAAATGCTGATTTTTCCAGTAGCTTTACCTGTACCTATATTAAACAGGTACTGGATGGTGAAGAATTGCTAGAACTGGATTATTTGGCCAATATCTTCCGTGTTGGCGGCGTTGATCAATTGACCGATTATCGCATCAATATCGGAGGTTAAACTAAATAATGACGGTAGAATTAGTGAATAAAGACCAGAATATTCCCAGTCTTGGATTACCTAATGGTACATGGTTTGCTGTTTTAAACATTCCAGGTGTGGAGACTTTATTTTCTACTCAGAAAACCAATGATCCTATTGACTGCTCTCGTTCCAAAGCCAGAAAGCTCGCCGACTTGATTGATAGGTGGATTCCACCGGAAGGTTGGTTTTCCGATATCGGTGCAGAGAAAGGGAAAGAATATTTGATAGATTTTTTCTGTAACTGTAAAGGCTTTCGCACTCACTAATGACAGGGGCATCAGCCCCTTTCTTCTTTAATCCCCTTTAATATCTCCGTTTCCATACATGAATGATACTGAATGAAACTTACAGAGGAGTATCATCATGTCAACTACGACTTACCATCTTCAATTTCCCTATACCACGGCTGCTGGCGTTCGCATTGAAGAGCTCCAGCTATCACGTTTGAGAGTTAAAGATATCAAAGCTGCCCGGCGAGCCAGCGAAAACCCTACTGACTGGGATGATATTTTGATAGCACGTTCGACAGGGTTGTTACCAGAAGATATCGAACAGATGGATGTCGCTGATTATCTGGCATTGCAGCAACGATTTCAGCAAGTCATCGGATTGGGTCAGGGAAATAAAAACAGTGTGGCAAGCATCGGCGATGTTAGCACGATGGTTCCGGTTCCAGCCGAGCGAGATTGATAATCTGGCACTGGATGAATTTGAATGTTGGCTGGATGAGGCCAACACCCAAATCAAACGCGAGAATGGAGACGGTTAATTGATGCAGACAAATATTGTCAATAATAGTGTCTGGAATACTGGAAGTGAATTTTCCATTTTATTTGCCATTTAATGAGAGCTTAATTCGTGTCAGCAAAATTTTCCATTGGTGTCATTATTGGTGGGGCCATTAGTGGTGCGTTCAGTTCTGCCATGTCCGGTACACGTCGTACACTGGGAGCACTGGGAGAAACGACACGGCGGCTTGAGAACAGACAACAAGCGCTGAACCGTGCTATTGAACGTTACGGTCAGCTCGGTTCCCGCAGTGCTCAGAGTTTGAATAGAGATCTACAACGTGTTAGCCGAACGCTGGAGCAGTTGAACCGTCAGCAACAGCGCTTACAGTCTGCTGCTATCATGAGTGATGCAGCCAAAGCGAATCGTATGGCGCTATATGCACAGGGAGCCGAAACCTATGCATTAACTCGCACGATATCTTCTCCTGTTATGAAATCGGTAACAAAATACGCCTCTTTTGAATCAGGATTGCGAGATATTGCTGTCACTGGTGATCTGTCTCCGAAAGAAGAACAAAAAATCGGAATCATCTTGCGCCAGAACGCCAAGCAAACAAACCAATTACAAGAAACCCTGCTGGAAGGTGTTGGTACATTGGTTGCCGCCGGAAAATCTCCCATGAAATCGACCGATATGAGTGGATTATTGGGCCGTGTCGCCACGGCATCTAAAGCTAATATTAATGACTTAGCCAAAATGGCTCTATCCTTTGAGTCCCTGAAAATTGAAGGTGATCAAGCGCTAAAAGAAGCCTTTAACCGAGCCGTTTTCGGTGCTAAATCGGGCCGTTTTGAATTAAAAGATCTCGCCCAATACTTCCCAGAAATGGCGCAACAATTTGCTGGAAAGGGAATATACGGTCAGGAGGCAGTTTCACAGATTATTGCCAGCTTAGAAGTTGGTCGTGAAGGTGCAGGAACGGAAGGTGAAGCAGCTACCAATATGAGGAACTGGCTGGCCTCAATGGGACGTGGTGATATTGCCAAAAGATACGCTGAAGCTGACGTCGATTATCAAACCTCAATGAGCAGATATGTTTCTTCGGGGTACTCGCAATATGAAGCTTCAATCATGATCGCAGACCGTTTTATCAAGAGTAAAGGTGCTGATCTCATGAAAGAGTGGAAAAAAGCGGGAGCCAGAGGTGATGAAGATGCACAACGTATGCTCATGGAATCTTTCGGGCTATCCTCTATTTTTACCGACGTACAGACAGTCAATCATCTCTTGGCCATGCGGCAACGTTGGAGCGATTATCAGCGTATCAAAACAGGTATGGGGACTGATTCGGCACAAAAATCTGTTGATACCGACTTTGATAAGCAGAACGATACCTTAGAAGCGCAATGGCGGCGTACTCAAATTGGGTTTAATGATTCGGCTATTAGCATTGGTCAGTCGCTGCGTCCAGCATTAATACAGTTAGCCGAAACCTTTATTCCATTGATGGACAAGACCGGAAAATGGCTGGCCGCTAATCCTGAACTTATCAATAATGTTGTCATGCTGATTGGTGGGTTCCTAGCACTCAAAGCCGCTTCAATCGGTGTAAGATTAGGTCTTAATCTTTTGCTTTCCCCTATAACTGATATCTGGAAAGGCGCAATGTTAATGCGCACACGGTGGTTATTGTTCCGAATGGCTATCGGTAGTGGTGGTAGATTCGGTGTCGTTGCAAATATCTTGGGAAAAATAGCCGGATCAGCTCTCTGGTTGGGCAGAATCCTCGGTAGTGCTCTCTATAAGGGCTTGATGTTAGCTGGCAGAGCTATTTTGTGGATTGGACGCGCACTATTAATGAATCCTATCGGATTGATCATCGCCGGTATTGCAGTGGCCGCTTATCTTATCTATCACTATTGGAAGCCCACCAGTAATTTCTTTAAACGGCTTTGGGTCTTAGTAAAATTTGCTTTCCAGATGGGATGGCAGGGAGTTAAAAATATTTGGTCTAACGTCAAAGGTTGGTTTACAGCTCGATGGAATGACATTACTAATGCGTTTGATGGCGGAATATTTGAGATCAGTAAATTAATTTTAAATTGGTCGCCATTGGGGCTGTTCTATAAAACATTTGCTGACGTTATGAAATGGTTTGGCATTGATCTGCCCAATAATTTTACTGACTTTGGTAAAAATATCGTTAATGGGTTGGTTAATGGTATTTCTAATATGCTGACCACGGCTAAGGACACCATTAAAAACTTCGGTGGCAAAGTTTCTAGCTGGTTTAAAGAAGCGTTGGGTATTCAATCCCCCAGTCAGGTATTTATGGGATTTGGCGATAATATTGTGCAAGGTGCGGTTGTTGGTATTGATCGTACTACGCCATTGGCTGCTCGTGCTACTCAACGTCTGGCTGAGGGAATGACCCCTGATGTCCCACAAATTTCACCTCCTGAGATGATGTCGAGTAATCCAGTCAGACGAACAGGTTATAAAGATGCCAGCAATAGCAATAGCAATAGCAATAATGATTTTTCTATCTCTTTCTCCCCGCAAATATACATTGGTGATAAACAACAAGCGGCTATACCCGATATTAGTAAAGCCTTAAACCTGAGTGTGCGTGAATTAGAGAAACTGCTGGAGCGTATTGTTATTCAGAGAGAACGCCGGAGGTACGGATAATGTTTGCGGTATTAGGTGATATTGAATTTGAGCTGATCACATATTGGGATGGTTTCGATGTAACGTTTGGTGTTGATTATGCCGAACATGCCCGAATTCAAGGTAAACCCAGCTTGCAGTTCGTGGGTGAGAAACTGGATGAAATTCAAATTAGCTTGGTCTTTCATCAACATTATTGTACGCCGGATGTTGAATTGAATCGGCTGCGTGAAGCAATGCGGAAGCATCAGGCACTTGCGCTAATATTCGGAAATGGTGATTACCGTGGCTGGTTTGTTATTACCGATGTGACCGCCACCAGTGAACAAACGGATTCAGTAGGTAATATATTTGCCCTCAATGCCTCGGTGACATTACGTGAATATATCGGTGCTCCTAAAAAACCACTGAAACCGCCTGCCATTAAATCCCATGTCCCGAATACAAAGGCGTTGTCTAATGCAATACCAAAACCATCAGGGATGGCTAAAAAAGTCAGGGATGGCGTGAATTATGCCAAACAAGCACAATCAGCACTGCAAACAACCATCAGCGCGGTACGTATTGCACAGAAGATGAAAGACAACCCGACCGTAGCGTTAACCCGTGTACCAGGTCTTCTTACCGGACTTAACAATATTGTTGGGCCATTAGGGAAAAGCCATCCGGCTTTTCAATCACTCGGTAACTCATTGCCAGATGCGATTCAACTGACCAGAGCAACGGGACAAGCAGCAACATTTGTTAACAATGCTCAATCGTCATTAAGCCGTGCAGACAGCCGTAATATCGCGGCTGCATTGGATTCTGCATCAGCTCAACTTGAATCGGCAAGTTCAACATTTACATCAATATCACCCGCGCTCAGTAAGATGGCAGCGCAAATTACCACAAGGGTACTTTGATCATGTTTCTTGAACACATAACGAAAGATAGCGAGAGATGGGATTTATTGGCTCACCATTATTATGGTGACCCTTTAGGTTACGCTCGCATAATTGCTGCCAATCCGCATGTTGCAGTTACACCTGTATTGCCATCAGGGGTTGTATTATTGATCCCTATCATTGACGCTGACAATGTAGTAACGGCAGAGGATACACCACCGTGGCTGAGATAATTGATCCCAAACAAACACCATCTATAACGGGTGTCTCAGAGGTTTTAAGTCCGACATTCACGTTACGATATTTGCAAAAAGATATCACAAATGACATCACTCCTTATGTCACTCGTGTCAGCTATACCGACAACATCAAAAGCGAATCCGATGAAATAGAGGTAGAGTTGGATGATACTGATGGTCGCTGGCTGGATAAATGGTATCCGGGCAAAGGTGATACGTTGACATTGAAGTTGGGCTATTTCGGCGAACGGTTACTGAATTGTGGCTCATTCTATATTGATGAAATTGAAGTCAGCATCCCTCCTTCTATTGTATCTGTTCGAGGTGTAGCAACGTCTATCAATACGGCATTGCGTACCAAATCTAACCGCGGATTTGAGAATACAACACTGGCAGCTATTGCTAACAACATCGCCAAGAAACATCGGTTAAAGTTGGTCGGCAGTATTGAAACCATCAAGATTGACAGGGTGACGCAATATTCGGAAACCGATGTGGAGTTCCTGAAACGACTGGCCAGTGAATATGGTTATGCCGTTAAGGTTGTCAGTGAACAGCTAATTTTCTCCCACTTAGCCACTTTGCGCAGCCAAGAACCCATAAAAAAATTACGCCCTCGCGATGTTGCCCAATTTTCACTGCGGGACACAATTAATAAAGTCTATAAAAAAGCTAAAGTGAAACATCAAAAGGCTGATGATAAAAAATTGATTGTCTATGAAGCTGATGGCACGACCAGTACAAGTAATCAGTCCAATTCAAAAGGCAAGAGTAGCGGTCAAGAAACCAGCGCAGATACCTTAAAAGTGAACAGCCGAGCTGCTAACAAGGATAGCGCTGAAATAAAGGCCAAGTCAGCACTGGATTCACATAATGAATACCAGCAGCACGGCTCACTTTCATTGATGGGAGCCCCTCAGTTAACCGCAGGAAATAAAATTGAGTTGATTGAATTTGGCAAGTTATCTGGGCAATGGTTAATTACTTCAGCTCACCACTCTTTTGATCGCAACAGCGGATATATGACCGAGCTTGAGATTGCTCGTGGCCCTGTTACATCGGGTAAATCCGAGAAAGATAAAAAGGGTAAGGCTCATAAATTGGTTGTATATAAGCCCGATGGTTCTTCCGACACGATCATCAAGGAGAAATCCAAATGAACAGCGTAACTCGTCAAATCGGCACGATTAGCGCCGTAGATCCTGCTACTGTTCGTGCCCGTGTACGATTGCCTGAATGCGATAATATGCGTACTAACTGGCTTAATGTGTTGCAGCGCAATACCCAGAATAACAAAGACTATTGGTTGCCCGATGTTGGGGAACAAGTTGAAGTACTATTGGATGCCAATGGTGAAGATGGTGTTATTTTAGGTGCTATCTATTCCAGTGTTGATAAACCGCCTGTTAACAATAAAGACGTTCGTGGTGTGACTTATGCAGATGATGCAGCTTTTTACTATGATAGTACCTCACACACCCTGACTATCAATGGCGGCATTCAGCACATTAAAATCGCGGTGGGAGCCAATGTTGTTATTCAGACACAGCAGGTAACTATTAATGCGCCGGAAACAATCGTAACCGGAAATATGTTAGTGAAAGGCCAATTAACTTACCAAAATGGGCTGTCGGGTTCTGGTGGTAATGGTGGAGCTGCGAACATTCAGGGTAACGTCAGCATCAATGGCAACATTCATGCAACAGGTAGCATCATGGATGAAGGCGGTAATTCGAATCATCATTCTCATGGATTTCTTTAAACGCCTTTAATATTAGATATGCCTACAGGGGATGATACTGTCCCCATGAATACGAACTCGCACTCTGCTTTTTGGCAATTCGCTCTCAAGAACTCAGGCAAAATTGCCTGTGGGCTGGACGATATCGCCCAAGCAATACTCATTATTCTACGTACACCATGTGGCAGTGATCCACATCGACCAGAATTCGGTAGTAACTTGCACCTTTATATTGATTACCCAATAGACCGCGCGATTCCCCACATTGTCAGGGAATCTGTTGATGCTATCACACGATGGGAACCTCGTTGCCAGTTGCTCTCCGTGAATCCAACGGTCAATGGAGAACACCTAACTCTGCGTGTGAATTGGACAGCAGTTGATGGTATTACACAATCTACGGAGTTGCTATGGCGCTGACAGAACCTGATTTTATCGAGTGTGATGTAGGGAAAATCACAGCCGAAATGATTGCAAAGTATGAGGCTGATGTAGGTAAGACTTTGTACCCAGCACAGGCAGAACGCCTGCTGATTAATTTATTTGCATATCGTGAAGCACTGACCCGAATGCGAGTTCAGGAAGCCGCCAAGCAAAATCTGGTCGAGTTTGCCCGTGCGCCCATTTTGGACTACTTAGGGGAATTAGTCGGAGTATATCGGCTACCCGCCCAACCGGCGCATACAATATTACAATTCAGTGTTGATGAAGCATTAGAGCAAGATGTACTCATTCCAGTTGGAACTCGTGTTAATGCATCGGACAGTATTATTTTTGCTACTAATACAGATGCTGTTCTGAAAGCAGGCACACGGTTCGTTAATGTCAAAGCTACTTGTACAGATGCTGGATTATCAGGGAATAGCTGGCAACCAGCACAAGTCAGTACATTGTTGGATGAAATCGACGACATTGACCTGCAAGTGACCAACACAATAGTGAGTAGTGGTGGTTCAGCAGAGGAGAGTGACGAGAGACTACGTGTACGCATCAAGATGGCTCCTGAATCGTTTACCAATGCGGGCAGTCGTCAGGCTTATCGCTTTCATGCTATGCGTGCTCACCCCAATATTGTTGATGTTGCAGTCAGGTCTCCCATTCCGGGTGTTGTTGAACTGTTTCCACTATTGGCTACGGGGTTGCCAGATGAAAGCATTTTAGCGCTAGTGAAAAGTTTTTGTTCTGACGAAAAAATCCGCCCGCTGACTGATACTGTACATGCAAAACCTCCCGTGAAGGTTGATTATACCATCAAGGCGAAACTGACCTTGTACAGTGGCGTTAATGCACCTGGTATTCAATCAGCAGCAGAACAAGCCATACAAACATGGGTAGCTGAACGAGCAACAACGTTAGGGAAAGATATTGTTCCCAGCCAAATCATCTCAACATTGTCTGTTTCTGGCGTCTATCAAGTCGTACTGGAGTCTCCTTCATTTCAGGTTGTAAGTGAAAATGAATGGGCGAACTGTATCGGTATCACTGTTATGGTCACTGGAGTCGCTGATGGTTAAGTTACATCTACCGCCTCCACTGGAAGCAGATATCCGTATGCGTGCATTAGGTCAGTTGGCTTCCCGTTTTGATGATATCGATTTAACCCAATTAATGGTTTATCTCATTGATACTGTCGATAGAAGCGCGCTGCATTGGCTTGCAAATCAATTCTCCCTATTTGGCGATGGCTGGGAGCTTGTCGAATCAGACAAGGCTCGCCGCACGTTAATCAAGTCAGCTATAGAATTGCATCGGTATAAAGGCACACCGTGGTCAATTCGTGAAATTATCCGTCGTTTTGGGTTTGGTGAAATTGATTTAATTGAAGGCACTGGTCAAATCAATTATGACGGTCATGCCAGCCATAACGGTAATTATATTCATGGAGATTCAACATCCTGGGCAGATTATCGCGTCATACTTCAACAACCTATTACCAATGATCAAGCTTCGCTACTGCGTACCACACTGGCCGCGTTTGCGCCTGCACGCTGCCACCTTGCCAGTTTGGAATATCAGTCTGTATCAATTCGTTACAACAATACTGTCAATTATGACGGTAGTTACAATTATGGGAGCAGTTAAAATGGCTAATTTACCGGAAACCCCACAGTGGTCAGAGGGCGTGTATCAGATAGAAACCTCAGACCCTGTGTTAGGAGGGCCTGATGGTATTTCCAATCGGCAGGCTAAACAGTTGGTCAACCGCACAAGCTATCTTAAACAGAAACTAGAACAAAATGGGAATGAGTTGAGGGAACATTCTGAAGTGCAAGACCCACATACTCAATATGCACCGAAAGCCAGTCCCATTTTCACAGGAACGCCAATTGCCCCCACACCGGCTAAAAACGCTAATAATACTCAGATTGCAACAACAGCATTTGTGCAATCACTGACGAATACGGCGAATCAAAGTGCTGTGGCTGCAAATAACAACGCTAATAGCCGAGTACCATCTATTCGTAAAGTGAATGGAAAAGCGTTGTCATCTGATATTTCATTAAATGCCGGGGATGTGGGAAGTTATACTAAATCTGAGAGCGATAATACTTTCTTGTGCATTTCTAGCGATAAAACTGCAACCGTTGGTAGTTTATTGATTGATAGTAAAACGCCTTTTCCTGAGCTGCGTTTCAAATCGAAAGATGGGTATGTGGTA
>NZ_JAZGJN010000230.1:0-29797 GCF_038085095.1 Photorhabdus sp. P32
CCACCCACACACCCCCCCCCCACCCCGCCCCCCACCCCCCCCCCCCAGCCCCACACCCAGCACACCACCCCCCGCACCCCCCCGACACACACCCCACCCCGTGTACTGCCGTACAGGCAGCTTAGAAATAAGAGACACTTAAGGCAATCTTACAAAAAAGGTGTACTGCCGCACAGGCAGCTTAGAAAAGGCTATACCGGGGGAGCATTTCGCGGCAACTGTGTACTGCCGCACAGGCAGCTTAGAAAAGTACGGCACGTCAAAGGCCCCATTTTGTTTAGTGTACTGCCGCACAGGCAGCTTAGAAAAGTAACGCCCCTCCATACAAACGAGACCACTTGTGTACTGCCGCACAGGCAGCTTAGAAAAGGCTATACCGGGGGAGCATTTCGCGGCAACTGTGTACTGCCGTACAGGCAGCTTAGAAAAATAGCCAGCGACGCAAAGACTTGGCAACATCGTGTACTGCCGTACAGGCAGCTTAGAAAAGCTAGCCCATGTATGTCGCAAGTCGTGGAATGTGTACTGCCGTACAGGCAGCTTAAAAAGTCAGCACTCTCATTTGCCGAGTCGTTCTCAGAACTGGCGACTTAAGTTGTATTGATGAGAATAATGAATGTATGTTTTATGAAGATGGAGAATTCTGTGGCATTCTAGAATACTATCGTTTAGATGTTTGTGTCTAAATTCCGCAAGATTCAGCTTGAAATTTAAAACAGAAGGAGTTGCAGGAAGAGATAGAAGGAATAAGAGCAAAATAGTTTTCAGATGTTAACTATAAATGGTTTGGATATATTTTCGATTCTAAGATATTGAATTATTTATTGCTGAAAATTATATAAAAACAGTCAATCTTCTAATAAATAGGAATGATGTATTACTCTTCTTTATGAACTAGACTCTAATTTGAATAAATTACAGTCGGATTATTTTTGCAGTAATTAAATATGTTGATTATAAAAAATATTATTTTTCTTAAGGAGGAAGTACATGAGTCAAAAAAATGATTTTAAGGCTTTTTCTATTAGCAATAATGCTAATGTAATTAGCCAAGAAAAATATGAAGAAAATCAGAATTTGCAGACTGGGTTTCCACAAGATGGTATTACCACTGATATGTTAAATAAGGCATTACGTCAGTCGTCCACGATATCCTCTGTAGTCGCTAATTTTATCGCCACACAATCTGGCAATGATGTTCTGGATGATGGGAATATAGAGAAACTCACCGCCCAATTAAATGGAGCGCTGGAACAAAAAGTGATAACAAAGGTTCCCGATGCCTCATTAACGCAGAAAGGTATTGTCCAGCTTACAAATATGATTGGCAATAGTGATACATTGGCGGTTACGCAAAAGCTTGCTCAGGAAATAATAAATTCATTACGTGAAGAGATTAATATACCTGTGGGTTCCCCCATTCCGTGGCCGTTACCTTATCCACCTATCAATTATCTTGTTTGTAACGGTGCATTTTTCAATAAATTGCAGTACCCAAAGTTAGCAGAAGCTTATCCTGACGGTAGATTGCCCGATTTAAGGGGAGAATTTATCCGTGGTTGGGACAGTGGTCGAAATGTTGATCCATTTCGTTCAATATTGTCGTGGCAGGAAGGGGCTTATTTGGTACAGAATGTTGATCGAGCTAGTAATTTTATTATTACTCCTTCGCGCAATGAGCGTACAAAATTGCAATGGGATACTCCTCGAAATAACAATATTTCGGTAAAAGCTGTATATTATCAAGCTCAGACAGACTGGACTGCGAATTCCGCATTTATCGGGGTATCAAGGCCCCGCAACATAGCCTTTAACTACATAGTGAGAGCAGCAGCATTCAGCATAACGACAGAACAAAAATACTCTTTAGAACATGAAACAGCCGTATTGGGTGAAGACGGATTAGCAATTCAACCTGGCTGGATAAAGGTTTATCACGCGAATCAAATAACAAGAGAATTTACTGACTCTGATGTTGAATATGTTATGCTCGGTGTCGGTTTGTCAGCGCATTCTTATTTAGATGCACCAAACTTTTGCGATTCTGATGATGTGGCTGTTTGTCGCAGTGAAGACGGTAAGCGTTGGGAAATAGTACCTGACTATCGCGGAAAAGTCGCTTATGACACGTTAACACGAACTCAACAGGAAATTACTGAATTGGGTGAATTACCTGAAACTCTGACCTTCAAGCAACCTGTCACCGATTTTGATAAATGGGATGGCACACAATGGGTCACTGATAATGTAGCCCTAAAAGCAAATCAGATTGAACAAGCGGAGCAGCGGCGTGTTGCGCTATTGCGACACGCGAATGAATCCATTGCATTACTGCAAGATGCTGCTGATTTAGATATCGCTACCGTAGCAGAGAAAGCCGCTCTGTTGGAATGGAAGAAATACAGGGTAATGCTCAGTAGAGTAAATATTTCACTGGCTCTCGATATTGAATGGCCAGAACAGCCGAGGTAAAAAGTATAGTGAAAGGATATAGTGGATAGTGATTTCCATCACGAGAAAAAGTTACCTTGCGGTTAATGCCGATCGTTTAAGGATCGGCATTAACCTTGCTGTGGCCTTTTGTTTTTATATTTTTCAAATAATTAAGGAGTAATTATGGGGTGGGAGCTTCATATAACAAGAGCTGAATGCTTTTCAATGAATGAAGATTGCCAAATTAGTAGCGATGAATGGCTCGCATTAGTGGCTGAAGATGACGAATTATTCATTGATGAAAGAAGTGGTCAGTTTCATGCTATATGGACAGGAAAAAGCGTCGATGAAGACCCTTGGCTGGCTTGGTCTGATGGGAACATACATACAAAACACCCCGATACAGCCCTATATTGTAAGATGCTACAGATAGCTGAAAAACTTAATGCAAAAGTTGTTGATGACGATGATCGTCTGTACTTACTTCCAACCGATTTGGAAAATCCGTCATGGGCTAAATCAAATCAACCTGAAATAAAAAAATCGTTCCTACAAAAGCTTATGGACTACATAAAAAGATAATAATTTTCTGCAAACTCTGCCAATATACCCTATGGATTTCAAGATGCATCGCGACGGCAAGGGAGCGAATCCCCGGGAGCATAGAGAACTATGTGACCGGGGTGAGCGAGTGCAGCCAACAAAGAGGCAACTTGAAAGATAACGGGTATAAACAGGTTTCACAGTAATGAAGCAATCATGACTTAACTTTTTTTATGTGAAAAATATTTTTCTGATGATGCTTCAAGAGGGGGATAGATTGTTTGAAATGGATGGTGTGTATTTATACAGTAATGCCAAAGCGCCGCCATTTTGCCGCCACTTTTCAATTTTCATCTCATCGCACAAAACAAAAAAGCCACCTTGCGGTGGCCTTTTCTTTTCCCTAACTCACTGTCTTATTAGCGAATTTTATTTGGTGCCCAGGGCGGGACTTGAACCCGCACAGCCTTACAGCCGAGGGATTTTAAATCCCTTGTGTCTACCGATTTCACCACCTGGGCTGAATCTGGAGGCGCGTCCCGGAGTCGAACCGAGGTTGACGGATTTGCAATCCGCTGCATGGCCACTCTGCCAACGCGCCTTTCTATATTCAGCTACTAACCCCATTCAGCTACTAGCTATTTTTCTTGCTAGTAACTTGGAGCGGGAAACGAGACTCGAACTCGCGACCCCAACCTTGGCAAGGTTGTGCTCTACCAACTGAGCTATTCCCGCACCGCTTTGAACTGGCTGATTTACTTATTTGTTTTCGTAAATCTCATGTGCCGTTCGATGCGTTGCATTCTACTTACTTCACGTATCGAGTCAACACAATTATTGTTACGCTGTGTTTGTTCGATGGTTTTTACGTCACTTCGATCAAGCTTCACGCAAATCAGACCAGGCCGCGTTTACATATTGAAACATTGACCAAAATGTCATCACTGTAGCAACATAAAGTAATATGAATCCACCCAATTCGAATTCAAAATTAGGTCGCCATAATAAAGCGACTAACGCCGCCATCTGCGCTGTCGTTTTTACCTTACCCATCCAGGAAACGGCAATACTACTGCGTTTGCCTAATTCAGCCATCCATTCCCTGAGAGAGGAGATGATAATTTCACGCGCTATCATGGTTGCTGCGGGGAGGGTTATCCACCACGTATGATAATGTTCGGAAACTAGAACTAATGCGGCAGCAACCATGATTTTGTCCGCGACAGGATCAAGAAATGCGCCAAAGCGAGTTGTCTGTTTCCAAAGGCGGGCGAGAAAACCGTCAAACCAGTCTGTCGCCGCAGCGACAACGAAAATTATGGCACAAACCATCGGCGCCCATGTAAATGGCAAATAGAATGCCAGGACAAAAAATGGGATCAGGATGATACGAAATAGAGTGAGCCATGTTGGTATATTTAATTGCATAGTGCTTCTTAACTATCTGGCTATAGTGGAATTTATAAGTATGGTGCATCAATGTACTTAGTGTTTCAATGCATTATAAATTTTTTCTGCTAATGCATAGGAAATAGTCGGTACTTTTGCGATCTCTTCGACACTTGCGTTGCGTAAAGGCTGCAAACCTCCCATGTATTTCAGTAACATTTGTCGGCGTTTTGGCCCAACTCCTTCAATAGATTCCAGCGTACTGGTGTTTCTAACTTTAGCTCTACGTTGGCGGTGCCCGGTTATTGCATGATTATGTGATTCGTCACGAATATGCTGAATCACATGCAGGGCCGGAGAGTCCGGCGGTAATGCGATACCTTTATCCTGTGTCGTGAAAAATAGTGTTTCAAGCCCGGCTTTGCGATCACTGCCTTTGGCGACGCCTATCAATTGAGGACGCGTTTTATCCCATTCAACATCAAGAGACTGAAAGACATCTATTGCCTGAGCTAGTTGTCCTTTACCGCCATCAATGAAAATAATGTCGGGAATTTTTGATTCATCTAATGCTTTCCCGTATCGACGGCGTAGTACTTGATTCATGGCGGCGTAATCATCACCGGGAGTAATACCATTGATATTATAGCGCCGATATTCAGAACGTAGTGGGCCATTGCTATCAAATACGACACAGGATGCAACAGTTTGTTCCCCCATCGTGTGACTAATATCAAAACATTCCATTCGCTGAATTTTTACTAACTTAACTAATTGAGCGAGAGAGTCTAATCTTTGGTGAATAGTTGATTGTTGCGATAAGCGGGTGGTTAGGGCGGTTGTTGCATTTGTGCGGGCAAGTTTCAGATAACGGGCCTTATCTCCGCGGGGGCGAGTTTGAATATGAATTTTTCGCCCGGATATTTCAGATAAAGAATCAGACAAAATGTCTTTCTCTGGCAAAGTAAAATCCAGCAAAATTTCTGAGGGCAAAGTCCGATTTTGGCTGCCCTGTAAATAAAATTGGCCAAGGAATGTTTGTACAATCTCATCAAGCTTTGTCCCAGTCGGGACTTTAGGATAGTAACTCCGGCTACCTAGTACTTTGCCCTGACGTATAAACAGTACGTGCAGACAAGCCATGCCCGCTTCAAAGGCAACACTGATAACATCTAGGTCATCGTCTGTTCCTGAAACAAATTGTCTTTCAGTGACTTGACGAACGGCCTGGATTTGATCACGGTATCTTGCTGCATCTTCAAATTTCAATTGTTGGCTGGCTTGTTCCATTCGGTTAATTAATCTGGTTAAAACTTGCTGATCTTTGCCTGAAAGGAACAGACGAATATAATCAACTTGTTGCTGATACTCTTCATCACTGACCAATCCCTCAACGCAAGGCCCAAGACAGCGGCCAATTTGATATTGCAGGCATGGCCGCGAGCGATTGCGGTAGACACTATCTTCACATTGTCGGATAGGAAAAAGTTTTTGCAGTAAGATTAATGATTCTCGTACCGCATGAGCGTTTGGAAATGGGCCGAAATATTCGCCTTTGAAATGTTTAGCTCCCCGATGCATTGCCAGTCGTGGGTGTTTATCTGCGCTGAGCAAAATATAAGGATAAGATTTATCATCTCGTAGTAAAACGTTATATCGGGGCTGATAGAGCTTAATATAATTATGCTCCAATAACAGTGCTTCTGTTTCAGTGTGCGTGACAGTAACATCTATTTGAACAATATGTTTAACCAGAGATTCGGTTTTACGACTGGCGACTTGTGCACGAAAGTAACTGGAAAGCCGTTTTTTTAAATCTTTGGCTTTACCGACATAAATAACCGTACCTGAGGCGTCATACATACGATAAACACCAGGCTGACTGGTTACTGCTTGTAAAAATGTTTTTGAATCAAATTGTTCCGTCACTATTTAATAGACTCTCTGTGTCGAATAGCCCATAACGTATTGCCATATGTGTTAATTCTACATCACCGCTGATATTTAGTTTACTAAACATTCGGTAGCGATAGCTATTGACGGTTTTTGGGCTAAGATTAAGTTGTTCGGAGATATCACTCACCTTTTGTCCTTTTGTGATCATCAACATAATCTGTAATTCACGATCAGATAGACAACTTAATGGATTGTCTTTCTGTGGACTAATCTGGCTAAGGGCCATCTGCTGAGCAATATCGGGAGCGATATAGCGCTGGCCGGCATTAACTGCGCGAATTGCATTAACCATGTCTTGAGCGGTAGAAGCTTTACTGAGATATCCTCTGGCGCCGGCTTGCATCACCTTTATTGGCAAAGGGTTTTCAGTATAGATAGTCAACATAATGACACGGACATCGGGACAATAACGCAGGATTCTTTTTGTTGCCTCCAGGCCGCCAATGCCTGGCATGTTCATATCCATTAACACGATATCTACTTTATTAGCCCGGCACCACTTTATCGCATCTTCACCACAATTGGCTTCTCCTGTTACTGTTATCCCTTTTACGTCATCAAGAATACGCTTTACACCAACTCTGATCAGCTCATGATCATCGACTAACAAAACATTTATCAAAAAAGTGTCTCCAACTGGCTCTATGCTCATACATGAGCTTCATTGATATTGCTTGTGTATTGAATTTGTTTCAGAAGAGTTAACTTCAATTGTCTATTTTTTGACTTTTAGTAAAGATTATATAAAACAATAGAATAGATAAATTATCCTAAAAGTTCATCAGTAATGTGAATATTATACTTATCTGTTTCAAAGACAAAAGAGAATTATTTTATACGATAGTAAGTATTATTTATTCGCAATAAGAACATTCTGTATATTCTGATTATGATGAAATTAATAACTAAATAAATATTTATAAAATAAATGGTCTTAACAATAATTTAACGTTTTTTTGTGTGGACCTATTTGTAAAATGTATAAAAATAGGGGATAAATCATGTGGTATAATTATTATTTTCATAACGTAATTAATACGTAAGCAGGTAACGACTATGAATAAAATCGATTTAATTTCTTCATCCGATACTGAAACCCTGGCAACAGAGGTGACATGTTTGAAAGTTCTGTTGGCTTCTATTCTTAAAACTATGGGGCAAGCGCATGCAGGAAAAGTGGTACTGAATTTGGAGCGTGTTATTGCAGAAATGGCAGATGAAAAACAGGCTAAGATATTTGAAAATACGGTTCAGCAAATAAAAACGTTATATCGGCAGTGAGGTAGGTCTCAGGGGTTAATGTTATTGCCCCTGTACATCCCGCTTTCGCCACGTGTTGAAATAACCAGCGTCTGTTTTCATAATATTTTTATTCGGAAAAATATATTATTATATGCATTAAATTAGTATAAGTGCATGAAACTAAAGATATAAGATAAATAAATTAAAAACGATATTAATTGTCTGGTTATAGAGGAAGGTGTGGGAAGGGGAATAATTTGTGAAAAATCCTTAAGTTATAATTATTATTTTATCGTTATATACAGAATGATATATTGAATAAAGGTATCAATTGACTTTTTCTTTTGCTAATAGGTAATGTAATCAGCATTGATGACAAACAGTAATAGATTTATTATTATGATCATGATTGGTTTTTTCTTTTATAAATGTTAATTCTATGTGAATGGTATTGGTAATATTTTTATATCGATATGAAATATAAGTGATTTTCTTGATTTTTATCATTGCATTTATGTAGTTGAATAACTCATAGTAATTAACAGGATATAGAGTATACTAAATGTAGTAGTCTGATTTGGTATGTAAATTTTGGTATGTAAATATAGGAGCGTGCGTATGTACAAAACTATTTTAGTACCGGTAGATATTTCAGAAGATGAACTAACGAGTAAAGCGGTTAAGCATGCACTGTCTTTAGCGAAAAAAACAGGTGCGAGGCTCCATATTCTTCATGTACTGCCAATTTCATCAGCGATTGTTAATGCATATTCTTTGGGATACGATGAAATTAAGGATAAAGCGACAATTAAAGCTGAAGATGATTTGAAAGCGCTGCTTGATACCATCGATTTTCCTGATGACAGGTTATCCTATTCCATTGCATTTGGGTCGCCAAGAGATGAAATAACAGCCGCAGCGACAGAAATTAATGCTGATCTTATTGTTATTGGCTCCAGAAGGCCCAAGATTACAACGCATTTACTAGGATCTAATGCATCAGGCGTTGTCAAATATTCGACAACATCTGTTTTGGTTATCAGGTGAGGTGAAATGTAATGGAAGAGATTGGCTAGCCATCTTCGGATGGCTTGCTTGATTTGCCACTTAGTTAACGCTGTGTCGCTCTATTTTTATTAAATTTACTCTGACTTCATTTTCATTGAGATTGCATAAGATTTCGTAGAGTTGTTGAGGATGCAATAATTATGGAAAAATTTACTGATAAACTGATTCGTTTGGACCATTTTTTATGGCGGGTGGTACGTTTTTACCTTATTGCTGCAACGTTTTTCTTTATTGGAATAATTCCGGGTGTCCTGGGGTTTTACCTGATAGAAGGGCATACGTTTTCTGAATCTTTGCTTAACGCTTTATCTATGCTGGGATCGCAGAGTTTAGATCCCGCTCCTGTTAGTTTATCCGGTAAATATTTTATTGCGATATATGGGGTATTTTTGGAAAGTGTGTTCTTTATTACTTTGGGGCTTGTTGTAACACCTTTCATTCATCGAATATTACATAAGTGGCATCTTGACTCTGAGTGATTAAAAATAGAGCTATGCCGTAATTTATTTGATTTAGTTAAACAACTCACAACAAATAATGGAATATTTTATATACTCATTGAAGTAGTTAGGTTTGGTATATAAATATAGGAGTGCGTATGTACAAAACGATTTTAGTACCGGTGGATATTTCAGAAGATGAGTTGACCGATAAAGCGATTGCACATGCAGAGTATTTAGCGAAATTATCTGATGCTAATATACATCTTTTCCATGCCGTTCCTGATATATCAAGATTTTCAATTAGTTATAGTTACCATTATGACTTGCTCAACTCTTTTGCCAAGAAATCTATTGCAAGATCAGAAGAGGAATTGGCAAAAGTGGCTGAGAAAATAGACTTGCCAAAAGAGCGAGTCTCTTTCTCCGTAGCCTTTGGATCACCGAGGGATAAAATATTATCGACAGCAGATGAGATTAAAGCGGATTTAATTGTTGTCGGTTCCCGACGGCCTAATATTTCCACCCATTTATTAGGTTCAAATGCTTCAGGAGTTGTCGGATATGCGAATATTTCAGTTTTGGTAGTCAGATGAATGATTTGTTCCGTAGTGAAAAGAACAGCTTTCATATAGTACTTATCGCTTAATAGATCTTGTACTATTCAATACTGATGTGATAATCCGATGCAGGTATTTTGCATCGGATTTTCCTATTTTTAAACAGGATATTGAACTTATTTTGGCGATAATTGATTTTAAGTTATCCATTTTTCACCGAAAAGTTGATCTGAACAGGATAGATGGTGCATTAAATCCCGGTTTAAAGTGAATATCAAGTAAAGATGCTACAAGAATCAGAGACTTATACGGTTATAGTAAAAATAAGCATGATTTTAATTTATTGGCTATAGTTAATTTCAGCAAGGTAACTCGTTTTGAATAACTGGATGAGGACAAAATATGTTAAGAAAATTAACAGCTGAATTGCTTGGAACTTTTGTTCTGGTTTTTGGGGGATGTGGTAGTGTTGTATTCTCTGCTGCATTTCCTGAATTAGGGATTGGTTTTGTCGGTGTATCTTTGGCATTTGGTTTAACAGTATTGACGATGATATATGCTGTTGGGCATATTTCTGGTGGGCATTTTAATCCCGCTGTAACAATTGGTCTTTGGGTTGGTGGTCGTTTCAGGGCAGTAGAAGTTATTCCTTATATTATTTCTCAAGTTATAGGTGGTATTCTTGCTGCGGCGGTACTGTATGTTATTGCCAGTGGGCAGGCGGGTTTTGATGCGACCGCGAGTGGTTTTGCATCGAATGGTTTTGGTGAGCATTCACCGGGTGGATTTTCACTTCAATCAGCTATTGTGGCTGAAATTGTTTTAACGGCTATTTTCTTAATTGTCATTATTGGTGTGACAGATAGACGAGCGCCTGCGGGTTTTGCACCATTAGCAATAGGTTTGGCGCTGGTTTTAATTAATTTGATTAGCATTCCTATTACCAACACATCAGTCAATCCGGCACGAAGCACGGCTGTTGCTATATTCCAGAATACCTGGGCTTTAGAGCAGTTATGGTTTTTCTGGGTGATGCCAATTATTGGCGGGATTGTTGGAGGGGGAATTTACAGGCTATTTTTCGCTGAAAAACAATAAGTT
The DNA here is from genome assembly GCF_038085095.1 of Photorhabdus sp. P32. Classification (NCBI taxonomy): domain Bacteria; kingdom Pseudomonadati; phylum Pseudomonadota; class Gammaproteobacteria; order Enterobacterales; family Morganellaceae; genus Photorhabdus; species Photorhabdus sp. P32. The sequence continues at coordinate 10,733 of NZ_JAZGJN010000230.1, forward strand.
TTACTAGTGAGTTACCTTGCTTAAGGCCACGCTGTAGTGTGGTCTTTTTTGTCACTGTTATTTTTTCATCTGTTTTAATAAAGGTAGTAAACATTATCATGAAAATTTGCAGTGATAAATAGCAAAGATAAGAGATGACGAATGAAAATAATCTGTGTGTTTTATTGCAATATGTTGGGTGGTTTATTACTGCCAATTATACAAAAATAATTAACCCTATAAGTTATAAAATAAACCCTATTATTATTTTTCTGAACTAGACTATAATCAGCACCAATTGAGAGAGGCTATCTGTACGACTATTTAATATCTTGATTGCTGAATAATATTATTGAATTTAAGAGGGGTATATGAGCCAAAGAAATGATTTTAAAGCCTTTTCTATCAGTGATAATGCTAATGTAGTGAGTCAAGAGAAATATGAAGAAAGTCAGAGTTTACAGTCGGGATTTCCACCAGAGAATATTTCCACTCATGTATTAAATAAGGTATTGCGCCAATCTTCAACAATGTCATCTGTTGTGGCTAATTTTATTGCGACACAATCTGGTGAGGATGTCTTGGATAATGGAGATACAGCTAAACTTACTGCACAATTAAATAGAGCTTTAGACCAAAAATTAAACGTAGCCTTAGAACAAAAAATTTCAAATATTTCCAGCATACCCGTTGGTTCTCCTATTCCCTGGCCGTTGCCTAATCCACCTTTCGGTTATTTCACTTGTAATGGTTCTGCTTTTAACAAATCACAGTACCCAAAGTTAGCAGAAGCTTATCCTGACGGCAGATTGCCTGATTTAAGAGGCGAGTTTATTCGTGGCTGGGATGATGGGCGTGGTGTTGATAGCGGCCGTATTCTTTTAAGCGCACAAACTGACAACACAAAAAGAATACAACTTACGAAGGGACTCCCAGATGGACAATACCTTTCTAGCTATCAAGGTCCTGTAGATACATACCGGTACCCGCTGGGTCGTGATGTCCTTGACAGCGCCACTGCTACATCAATTGCCAACAATACAAGCGGTCATGAAACCCGCCCTCGCAATATCGCATTTAACTACATCGTAAAGGCAGAATAATAATGACACAAGAAAATATCTTAGATACTAAAACAGCTATATTAGGTGAAGACGGATTAGCGACCCAAGCTGGTTGGATAAAAGTTTACCATGCTAATCCCTATTCGAGAGAATTCTCTGGCTCTGATTTAGAATATGTTGCGGAAGGCGTAGGTTTGTCAGCGCATTCTTATTTAGACGCGCCGAATCTGCCCGATTCTGATGATATGGCTGTGCGTCGCAGTGAGGACGGAAGTTATTGGGAAATTGTTCCTGACCACCGTGGAAAAATAGCTTACAACACGCAAGTGGGGGCACAGGAAGAGGTGGCTGCGCTGGGTGAATTACCAGAAACATTAACATTCGAGCAACCGTCCACCGATTTTGATAAATGGGATGGTGAAAAATGGGTAACGGACTTTGAAGCTCAAAAAGTCAATCAAATTGAACAGGCAGAACAACAACGTGCTATTTTCCGTCGGCAAGCTGATGACGCTATCACTGTATTGCAATATGCGGTTGAAACTGAAATGGCATCGGAAGCGGAAAAAACTTTATTGCTAGATTGGAAAAAGTATTTGGTATTACTGCGTCGGATTGATGTTTCATTGGCGCCAGAGATTGATTGGCCTGAAAAGCCGCAAGAATAATACCATTAAAGTCTTATAATCCTCAGATATTGACAAAGTACTGGTTTTTTAATCAGTGCTTTGATTGGGAAAATTTGTATAAAAGTCCATATAAAAATGAACTCTGACTCGTAAAGTTGATTTAGCTATCGATTTTAAATTTGTTTTCTATATAAAGTGTAGGAAGATTGGAAAGAAAGTTTTTAGATATTGAATATAAGAGGTTTTAATATATTTTTTGATGGTGAATTTTTGGTTTTTTTATTTTTCTTCATTGTGAGGAAATAATTAATAATTTTATTTTTAATAATATTTTATTGTTTTTAAGAATTAGACTATAACTGATGTAAATTATGGAGAATTATTTCTAATAATTCGATTTATTGACTGTAAATGAATATTATTCAATTTGGGGAAGGTATATGAGTAAAAATGATTTTAAAGCTTTTGCTATTAGTAATAACGCTAATGTGGCCAGTCAACAAATCTATGAAGCATATCCAGATTTGCTGCGTGGGTTTCCAGACAGGCAGGTTATTGATAATTACATGTTGAATAAGATATTACGTCAAGCATCAACAATAACATCGGTTGTAGCTGATTTTATTGCGACACAATCTGGTGAGGATGTTTTAGATGATGGTAATGTAACTAAACTTACCGCACAGTTAAATAAAGCTTTAGAACAGAAAACTATAACAGGAATTCCCAATGCTTCATTGACACAAAAAGGTATTGTTCAACTTACTGATGCGATTGGCGATAGTGATACATTGGCAGTGACGCAGAAGTTGATTAAAGAAATAGTTAATTCATTACTTGGAAATATTAATGCCAGAGTACCTGATAACCGGAAAATAAACGATAAGGTGCTGACTGGAGATATCAATTTGACTGCGGCGGATGTGGGCGCAGTATCAACTAATGATGCAATGCATTCAATGGGTTTTGCTCGTTTGTATGGTTCGGAAAATCTATACGATGGTTGTGCCGGGTATGGACCCAACTCGCCATTCCTTACTAAATATGGATTGCCATCTGATTGGTATGGAGTTCAGTTAAGATTTAGTAATGTAAATGGCTTATCAAGTGAAGGAGTGGATGGTGTATGGAGTCACCGGTTAGTTTTTTCGCATGAAGGCAGTACATATCGTACAGATAGCATAAATAGCCATAGTAACAGACAAGTTACGCGTAAATTTTGGGACGATAAGAATGCTAAACCAGACGCTAACGGATATCTTAAAACAGCTTCCCCGGTAATAGAAATCTACCCTGATGGCACATTCTCGACTAATGAAGAATCAGAGGGTGCTGAAGTGATAAAAGAAGGGGCCGGCGTATATCGTATATTAAATATTTTGGGTTATAACGCTGATGGTGCTTGGGGGGTGCATGGGGGCATTTCCGTTCCCTGCGACAACAATAATCTCGAACTGATTTTTGTTGATGATCAGGTTCAACCTGACGGCTCTATTGTCATTAAGACTTTCCATCGCCAACATGCGCATTTACCTGAGAGATTCCAAAATTGGCGACTTAAATCTATAGATGACAATGGCAACGAGATCTTCTATCAAGATGGGGAATCCTGTGATATTCCCGATTCTTGCCGTTTAGATATTCGGGTCCAAATGCCAGAAGATTCACACTGGAACTTGAACCGAAAGAAATTACAGGAAGAAATGGAACAGGAAGAAATGTAAAGTACCAGCACTTCGGGCAATAAATTGTAGTAATACGGGGCCGTATATCGGCCCTGTATCTTATTTGAACTTCAATATCGGAAGCTGACGTTCAGAACTATTCTCTATTTTTTCATGCCAGCGGCGAGTGATATAACCGCCCGTTTTTAAAGCATATAATCTATGTATCGATCTCATAATCCCCAATTAATCATTCCGTAATCATGGGATAACTACCCTCTTGTGATATCTCAATCTGTTTATTGAGTAGTCTTTCTTTTTAAAAGAAGTGCTAAGAAGAAATGCAAAGAAACAATATTTGTCTTATAGGTCGATTATGAGGCAACATAAAAGTGTAGAATCAGAATGATATTTTTGCATAAGTAGGGTTTATCATTGAAACGTAAAGTTATTTTTTGGACAATTCATATTGGATGTTTCAGTTTAATTGCTCCTTTATCTTCTTTTGCCGCTCCGTCTACCTTTGAACAAGCTAAAGTTGAATTGCGTAAACGTATTTACCATGATCAATTTAAGTCAGAGACCGGGACATTTTATTGTGGTTGTCATTGGCAATGGACAGGTAAGAGCGGCGGACGTGCAATTCTCTCTTCGTGTGGTTATCAAGTCAGATCACAACAGAATCGTGCTGAACGAATTGAATGGGAACATATTGTTCCTGCCTGGGTTTTTGGTCATCAGCGGCAATGTTGGCAAAATGGAGGAAGGAAGAATTGTGTCGCTTCCGATCCTGTTTTCAGGGCGATGGAATCTGATATGCATAATTTGGCTCCATCAATTGGCGAGGTTAATGGCGATCGTAGTAATTTCAGTTATGGAATGTTACCGAAAAATATGCCGAATGATTATGGTCATTGTACCAGTAAAGTCGATTTTAAATCTCGCACGTTCGAGCCAAGAAATGAAGTAAAAGGGCAGGTCGCTCGGATCAATTTTTATATGCATGATCGTTACAATCTTTCCATGTCTCGTCAACAACAGCAATTATTTATCGCTTGGGATCGCCAATATCCACCGAGTAAATGGGAGCGGGAGAGAGATAACCGCATTGCTGGTATTATGGGGCATCATAATCCTTTTGTTACCGGTGAGCAGAAATGGCAATTGTGGCATAAAAACTCCGCCGCTGGCATTCCCAAAACTGAGCAGGGAAAAGGGCAGAGAAATAGTCAAGCAGATACCCAGAAAAAACGGGGGTTATCTGGAGCCTCTTCTACAGGATTAATTAAAGGGAATAACAACAGCAAAATCTATCATTTTTCTCATTGTTCAGGTTATAAGGTGATTCAGGAGAAGAACGCGGTCTATTTTAAAACAGAAGGTGAAGCAAAGAATGCGGGTTTTCGATTGGCTGGAAACTGTAAGGGTACTTAATAAAGCAGATAATTAACTGTTTTCTCTGTTGTCATCAATAATCATATTGTTGCCATCCGGTAGAGAAGAGCGCTTGCAGATAGTGACTTCTTTGCTGGATGGTAACTGAATGTATCAATACCATAATAGCTAAATGAATGATGGCTACTATGGTGTTAAGTCATTAGCTTATATTAATGAATACTTATCACTGTAAATATTAAGTCATATTATTCAATGAATTAAATTTATCGCAAAAATAAATAAACAATATTGTCGATTATTTTTAATCGAGAGTTTCTGGCTTGTTTGTCAAAACTTGGAAATTGTCATTATACTGTCATAATGATTCGTTAGTTTTCACTAAATAGAAATAATGGTGAGTAACGTTAATGATTGATATTCCGATGATATGCGAACCTGTGGGAATATCAAAGTCATTAATATCTGTGACGGTTCCACTACCGTTTTTCTATGGGGCTAAATAAGCGAAAAGGAGGCGCCTATCTATTTGAAATAACGTATACCCAATGGATTTCAAGATGCATCTTGAAAGATAACGGGTGTAGTGATTATATCGGTGATATGACACCGTATGGGTGAAAACAACGATAAGGTGATACTGCTATGAATAGACAGAAAGCAGTGATTAAATCACGTCGAGAGGCAAAGCGGATGATGAAAAGGGATTTGCGCCATCATCAATGTTATCAGGATGATAATGTGACCTCTCTGGTACAACTCGGTGGCGTAGAAGCCATTGGTATGGCACGTGATAACCGGGATACTTCGGAAATTTTGCCACGGACCGAAACGCAATGGCGTTATATGCGCGCAATAAATTATAAAAAGCTGATTATTGCGAGTGGGGAGGCGGGGTGTGGTAAAACGTTTATCAGTGCGGCAATGGCTGCGGATGCATTGATTAATAAGGAAATTGATAGGATCATCGTCACCCGTCCTGTATTACAGGCAGATGAGGATCTCGGTTTTTTGCCCGGGGATATGGCTGAAAAATTTGCCCCTTATTTCCGGCCGGTTTATGACGTTTTATTAAAACGCATGGGAGCATCATTTCTGCAATATTGCTTACGGCCTGAAATTGGCAAAGTGGAAATTGCGCCTTTTGCCTATATGCGAGGCAGAACATTTGAAAATGCATTTGTGATTCTGGATGAAGCTCAGAATGTAACGATTAATCAGATGAAAATGTTTCTGACCCGGCTTGGAGAAAATGTGACTGTGATTGTCAATGGTGATATAAGTCAATGTGATTTGCCGGTTGGCGTCGTATCAGGATTGCGTGATGCACTGGAAAGATTTTCAGATGATGAAATCGTCAGTGTTATCCATTTCAATCAAGAGGATTGCGTTCGTTCTCAACTGTGCCAGAAAACGTTATTGGCTTATTGTGAATAAATTGCGGAAATACGCCGTTGAGGGCTTTTGCGAAAGCGCCTCACGGCGTAATCCTTAGCATATTCGCTGATTATTCGGTAGATTTTAGATCTCTATTTTCATTGTTTGATTCTGGATAAACTTATTTGTAATTAATTATTATATTAAAAGCGTATTTAATCTGACAGACATCTATATAAATAACCGGTAACTGTCAGATCTGGTCTGAGCTAGTACATCTAATAGCTAACAGTCAATGATTTTTACAGAAGACTCTGATAACGCTACTTTATTTTCCAGTAATCAATAGAATCTCTATTTAAATCAATTCGTCCATCAGGATATTCAACCCATTCTCCCTTACCGTTAGTAATAGTAATTTTTGGCATTTTGGTTTCATCCAGCTTAGGTTTAAAGGTGATTTTCCACTCTGCTCCTGGAGTTAATTTCAGCCGAAAAGGAAATAAATCCACCTTACCCTGTAAGGAAATTCCGTTTGGATATCCCTCGACCATGTTTAAAACAGGATAAATAACCGGTCTGTAATCTATAGTATTCAATGCACGAGTTTCAGAGGCTTCAGAATAATTTGTTCGCGCTGCGTCATTGATAAAGGCTGCTAATCCTGCTCCTGAAGAGGGAACAGCATCTTTCATCAAGTGACTAACATCGGCATAACCCACTGCCACAAACGCTCGGTTGATTTTCCATTTACACCAACCTCCACCACTAAAAGGTAATTTTGTCTGAAAGTAACCGGTTTTTGGATCAGCCTTAACGTCCAGACTCAATCCGTTATAGGTTGGTACCTTATGAGGTGTCATAGTTGCACTAAACTCATACTCAAGACAATTTTTTGAGATATATTCTGCCGACACATACGGTTTTGTATATTTCGGTACGACACCTTCCACCGTAATCAACTGTTTCTTCTCGTCCGGTGAAAAAGGGAAAAGCCAGTCAAAAAAGGTGTCACCAAACGCCCAGTAAATAGAATAGAGAAATAATAAGGACAGCGTTATTTTCAATATTTTCATACGGATATTTCCTTCTTATCACAGTAATGCTGTAAGGCCAGTGTCCTTTGTTCTTCTTGCTGGCTAACGGTCAATGATTTTTACAGAAGACTCTCTGATAACGCTACTTTATTTTCCAGTAATCAATAGAATCTCTATTTAAATCAATTCTGCCATCAGGATATTCAACCCACTCCCCCCTTCCGTTAGTGACAGTAATTTTCGGCATTTTGGTTTCATCTAGCTTAGGCTTAAAGGTAATTTTCCACTCTGCTCCTGGAGTTAATTTCAGCCGAAAAGGAAACGAATCTACTACTCCCTGTAAGGATATATGTTTCGGAAATCCCTCCGTCAAATCTAAAACAGGGTAAATAACCGGCCTGTAATCTATAGTATTCAGTGCGCGAGTCTCAGAGGCTTCAGAGTAATTTTCTCGGTCAGCATCGTTGATAAAAGCGGTTAAACCTGTCCCCGAATAGGGTATAGCATCTTTCACCAAGTGACTGACATCGGTATAATTCGCCGATACATAAGCCCGCTCAATCTTCCATTTACACCAACCTCCACCACTAAAAGGCAATTTTGTCTGAAAATAACCTGTTTGGGGATCAGAGGTTACCTCTTGGTAAAGCACATTGTAGGTTGGTACCTTATGAGGTGTCATCGTCGCACTAAATTCATATTCAAGACAAGATTTTGAGATATATCTTGCTGCTACATACGGCTCGGTGTATTTCGGCATGACGCCTTCCACTGTGATCCACGGCCCCTTTCCCTTAGATGAAAAGGGAAATAGCCAGTTAAAAAAGGTATCTCCCATCGACCAGTAAATAAAAGACAGCAGTAATAATGACAGTGTGATTTTTAATATCCTCATGCTGAAAGTTCCTTACCATCGCAGTAGTACTGTAAAGCCAGTTTCCCTTTTTCTTCTTGCTGACTGACGGTCAATGATTTTTATAGAAGACTCTGATAACGTTACTTTATTTTCCAGTAGTCTATTGTTTGGCGATTAAGGTCAATTCGTCCATCAGGATATTCAACCCATTCTCCCTTACCGTTAGTAATAGTAATTTTGGGCATTTTGGTTTCATCCAGCTTAGGTTTAAAGGTGATTTTCCATTCCGCTCCTGGAATTAATTTCAGCCGAAAAGGAAATAAATCCACCTCACCCTGTAAGGAAATTCCGTCTGGATATCCCTCGAACATGTTTAAAACAGGATAAATAACCGGTCTGTAATCTATAGTATTCAATGCACGAGTTTCAGAGGCTTCAGAATAATTTGTTCGCGCTGCGTCATTGATAAAGGCTGCTAATCCTGTTCCTGAAGAGGGAACAGCATCTTTCACCAAGTGACTAACATCGGCATAACCCACTGCCACAGAGGCCCGATTAATTTTCCATTTACACCAGCCCCCACCATTAAAAGGTAACTTCACCTGAAAGTAACCGGTTTGTGAATCTGATTTCACATCTAGACGCAATCTATAATAAGTCGGCACTTTAAAAGGTGACATACCTGCATCAAACTGATATTTAAGACAGTTTTTTGATATATACTGTGCGGATACATAGGGTTTTGTGTATTTCGGCGCTATGCCTTCCACAGTAATTAACGGCTCCTTTCCGGCAGATGAAAAAGGAAAAAGCCAGTTAAAAAAGGTATCGCCAAATGCCCAGTAAATAAAATAGAGAAATAATAAGGACAGCGTTACTTTAAATATTTTCATACAGACAGTTCCTTCTTATCACAGTAATGTTGTAAGGCCAGTGTTCCTTGTTCTTCTTGCTGGCTTACAATCAGTGATTTTATTAACTGCTTATCCATATCCAGAAAATAGAGATTTCGGTAGTAAACATTGTCAGGGATAAGCATCTTATAACTATCCATTTTCGCCTTAAATTGACGTTGACTGTCCTGATAGGCCGTAATCTTATCCGGTTCACATAACTCTCTGAGGCGCTGGTCAATATACCCCGCATATTTATATGAGCTATGGTTAGAAAAACCGAATCCGCCTTTCAAATCAGCACTTCTGTTTTCAACAAACAGTTTGTCTTTTTCTTGTTGGCTGAGCTGATTAAACAACGCATTTTGCTGCTCGCCGGCCAGAGAAAAATCCTTTTTTGTTTCCTGGTTCAATTCAGGAATTAAATAGAGCTTTGTAGTATTGCTCAATATTTCTTCGGCAATACCCGTTATAAGAGAGATATTCCGGGCGGAAATCAGCCATTCTGGGCAACTGTTGGCTTGAAAAAAATGAACCACTTTACCATGATGCAGATAAATTTCTTTACTGGCTGTCGCCTGCTTAATTGCCTGAATAATCGGTGAGGGTGACAATAATTTCATGATTTCCCAGTCATACCCCGCCAGCGTCCAGTAATTGAAAAAACCATTATCCATATCCTGCTCAAATGGTACAGAAGGAATTACATCATCTTCATTAACATGGCGATAGTGGATAATGGAGGACAATTCCTCTACTGCACTACGAGTTAATGTTCGCGGCATCCCGTAACTGTAGAGACAAGGATTGTGTTCTTTTAGTTGTGCGCTGTGCAATAATGCCAACGCACCTCCCAAACTATGGCCACAAATAAATAATCGCTTGTTTGTAACCAAACCGGCGATATTTCGAAACACTGTTTTAGTTTCAGTTTCATCACTGGGAACTTTTAACTTCCCAACCAGACTGAATGCCTCCCAAAACCCTTTATGCACTTTGCCATGATGAATAAACTCGCTGCACAACGCTTTGTCATCATCGCAGCTTAAAGCCAATGGCTGGAAGGTGGCATCAGTCAGGTAATTCTCCAGGCTAGCCGTTCCCCGCCAACTCACAATCACATCTTTCTTACTGGCAACATAAAACAGTTTGGTATCACTCTGCTTGTTGTCCCCCGCTTGTGAATCAATAAACTCCACCCGGGTATAACGTTCACTAAATGGCACATCGTAAACTACAGGCGTCGCCGATGCCTTTTCCATCTGATAAGGCAGCTTCGAGACATCCACCATTTGCCGGTTAAAAAAATGAAGTACAGAGCCTTCAACATCAACATCCCCGTCAGCATAGGCCAGCACGCTCATCAAACACTGATTATAGGCATTAACAATGGAATACTCTTTCTGATGATGCAGTTGCAAAACCCATGCGCGAAAAGGACATACTTCCAGTACATACCGTCGATTTACCGGATAAACCTCATAGCCTTTTGGTTCCGGGTCTGGGAAATGATAGGGAGGTGGAATTTTTTTGGGATCATTCCAATCATTTAGCGCCGGCAACCCATCACTGATCTGCCCGATAGTCACATAGCGATATTGATGACCTTCCGCTTCTGCTTTTGGCTTCACTACTGAAAATTCCTCTCCCCGTTTTTCCCGCAACGAACGTTGTTCCATTTCATCGGCCAGCGGTTGGGCGCCGATATACAGGGTTACCGGATGGGGCGGCATATCTTCTTCCCTTAATAATCCATTGCCATCGGTAACCCCTTTACGTCCTAGCCGAGGATTTCCTCGGATTTTCAAACGATAAGGCATATTGACCAAGGGTTTTCCCTGTTCATCCACCAACTGAAATTCCAACCAGTTTTTCAGCATGTTTTTACAGTCGAGACAATCGAGAGGGCTTAATTTGCTCATTGATACTCTTTCCTTACTATTAACGTTATATAGGCACGAGTCCGCATGTCATGGGTTGAAAGTCTCATAAGACTTCCCCGTCCGGCTATCAATCACCTTTATCATCATGCTGATGAAATCAGCATAAATATCCCGTTTGGATAGCAGTAATTGATTTCGTCGCCAAAGAAATAAGAGAGTCAAAACCCTATTACCACAGATAAGAAACACCGCTTATGCCGTGAGTAAATAGTGAGTTGAACGACAGGAATACAAAAATGTATCCCATCGATTAATCCCTTTGAACAAAGGGAACAGGAGTTGGAATTTCCTTCATACTGTCCATATGATGGAACTTAAATTATGATTATTAAATCATCAGTAAATAGCAAGGAAAATTTTCATTTTTTTAATTTACGAAAAAATAATTTGTAAGAAAGTGTTACAAATTCAATAGAGATTGAGTTATCGTCAATCTCATTTCTTCGATTTTAAAAACCTCGTTTTAAGTGATCTTGCTGATAATATCAGTATCGCTGATTCCCTCATCCTCTGATTTCAATAGGAGAGGGGATCAAGCGAGTATAAATATGTAAGGCTGTTAATCGTCGCTATCCATCACTTCATGGCGCAGGACATGATAACCTTCCTCATCAAAGCCGTGCCTCCAGTAGGGAATAGCATATAGCTGGTGACGTTCATAGCCTTTTTCTCGGCGAATATAGCGACGAAGTTCTTTTACCAACTTATCTTCACCGGCAAGCCAGAAAGTGACGTCTTCTGTTGGTAATGACCAGGATTTGAATTCAGATACGATTGTGTCAGTTATTTCAACATCACCGGTGATCCAATGAATCGCTATTCCAGCCGGTTTTTTTAATTCCTGAATATCTTGCTCACTGTCGATACGAATAATCACTTGTCCAGTCGCATCTGGTTTTACTGTTTCCAGTAACGCGGCAATAGCCGGTAAGGAACTTGAATCACCGGCCATATAATAATGGCTGACTTTTGGCAATAATGGATCTGGGCCGCCGGGGTTAGTGATGCCGATCCAATCACCAATTTGGGCTCGGTAAGCAAATTCCACTGCCGGGCCGCCGTTGTGGTGTAGTGCAAACTCAATATCGATCTCTTTTTGTTCGGTGCGGATGGCCCGAACCGAGTAAGTGCGAGTCATTGGACGCAGTTCACTCGGCGGCCATATTGGGCCTTCTGGAGATAAAGTAGGTAATACGGGTTTGGTCTGCCCCGGAAGCGGTAAGAATATCTTTAGGTGCCCGCCTTCACATTCAGTAGGATAACTATCCAGACACTCGCTGGTGAAAGTAATGCTGCGCATATTAGGTGTCACGTCGAAAATGTTTTTTACCTGAACAAGCCTTGGCGGCGCAGGGCGGTAAATATTTTTTTCTTCAATTATTCTATTAGTCACGTAAAATTCCTCTGGAAAATTTACCGAAGGTTATTATCTGATAAAACCAAATTTAGTGTAACAGCAATGAACGCAAATGCTAATTATTATCATTCAACAAATTGCATTGCTGCCGATAATGGGATTTATCTGCCTTTTTCAATCCAGTGAAAATTGAATTTCTACTTCTGTACCACCATGTTTACGATTTTTTATCTGTAATTGTCCACCCAAGATAGAAACTCTGTCTTGCATAATAGCCATGCCAAATTTGTTCTTATTAATGCAGTTCAGATTGATACCCTGGCCGTTATCACTGACAACTGTAATAATTTTGTCATCAATCGGATAAATGCGGACACTAATCCAATTGGCATCGGCATGCTTATAACAGTTATTCAAACATTCCCTAATGATTTGTATCAAATGTTTGCTGTAACTGTCAGGAATGTGCTGATGTGTCAGGCGGTAATTGAATTCAATGTTGAAGCCTAGACGGTGGTTAAATTCATTAATCAAGTCCTGTAAAGATGCTTGTAGATTACATTGAGGTTGTTCATTCCTGAACGTTGCCAGTAATTCTCTTAGCTGGCGATAGGCAATATTCAACTCATCTTTAATCATATTCAGTGAGGTTAAACTTTGCTTGGGTAAATTATCACTGCCGATGTATAAGCAATTAACTTGAATCTTAAGGAAAGAGAGGGATTGAGCAATGGAATCGTGCAGTTCACGGGAAATAGCGGCTCTCTCTGCGGCCAACATACTCTGGTGTTGGCATTGGATCTGATTTTCCCGTAATAGTTTATTTGTCATTAAAGTCACCACATCCTGGACCAGTTTTTTTTCATCAGGAGTAAGATCACTATTTCTGTGTGTTTTTATCCAGAGTATTCCATAGTTATCAATGTTGTCATCTAGATTCCATCTCGTAATAAGCGGCATATCGAAATAGGGACATTGGTGAGGATTGCGGAAGAAATATTCTTGTTGTGATGGATAAAAGATGATTTTGGCTTCACAGAAAGGGATCAGGCGATTGAGATGGGAAAAAATCTCCTGAAGCTTTTCCGGTAGCAGTTTACAATTTTGGAGTCTGAAATGGCTTTGACAGAGAAAATCCAAATAGCCATTTTTTTGTTTCAGAGCGTTAATTTCTGCTTTGTATCTTGCATGTTGCCATTCTTTAACAGGAACAGAGTTATGTACCACTTTTATCAGAAAGTAGACATTTGTAATACTTAACATTATCAATAACGGTAAAATTAAATCTGTAATCGACGGTTTATTAATCAACAACAGGATAAAAAGTAAAAATAAATTTATAATGGAGTTGATTACAAACAGTTTTTGATTTTTGAAAATGGTGTTATTTGAACTTGCTTTCATCAGGTTAAGATTCCGTTCTGCAATACTGATGAAAACTTTAGCTCAATTTATTAAATAGTGTTAATAATTACTTCAATTTCATACCCGCTGCTGTCATTAAAAGGCGAAATAGTGTGGAAACAGCAAAAAGAGCCATCACACTGCATAACCAAATCATTACCATCCAGCCTATCCGTTTCCATACAGAAGGGCGTGGGATGTTTTGATTAGTGGCGACTTGATCAGTGGTAGCCTTGTTCATGGTTAACTTTCCCCCGAAAAACGTAGTAGCTCCAACAGGTGTAAACCAGAATCACTGGGATGATAAGTAGGGCGCCGACCAGCATAAAACCTAAACTTTGTTGTGGCGCTGCCGCGGCTTCATAACTGATTGTCGGTGGAATCAAGTTAGGCCAGATACTGATGCCTAATCCACTGTAGCCAAGAAAAACTAACAACAGTGCTAATAGAAACGGTGTGTAATGGGCTTTACGTTTGATGGAATGCAAAAGTTTCCAGCCAGCCCAGACCACCAACAGCGGCACAGGTAGGAAGAACAACAAGTTAGGTAGACTGAACCAACGTTCAGCTATTGCCGGATGAATGAATGGCGTCCATAAACTGATAATGGCGATAACTGCCAGCATCAGAAAAATGAGCGGTCGAGCGACACGGTACATCTTTTGTTGTAGGCGACCTTCGGTTTTCATAATCAGCCAGCCACAGCCTAACAGCGCGTAGGCAACCACCAGTCCAAAACCACAGAATAGAGGGAAGGGTGAGAACCAATCAAAATAGCCGCCGGCGTAAGCGCGGTTTTCCACCGGGAACCCTTGAATAAAGGCGCCCACCACTACGCCTTGAACAAACGTCGCCATTACGGAGCCGCTGATAAAGGCTTTGTCCCAGATATGACGATGTTCAGGCGCGCTTTTGAAACGAAATTCAAAGGCGACGCCACGGAAGATCAGGCCAAATAACATTAATGTCAGTGGGATTGTTAATGCATCAAGGATAACGGCGTAAGCTAAAGGGAAGGCACCGAATAACCCCGCGCCGCCAAGCACCAGCCAGGTTTCGTTACCATCCCACACCGGCGCAACGCTGTTCATCATTAAATCGCGGTCGCTATCGCTTTTAACCGTGGGATAAAGCAGCCCAATCCCAAGATCAAAACCGTCCATGACAATGTACATCATGATGCTGAACACAATGATGATGAACCAGATTAACGGCAGATCAATACCCATTTTTTAACTCCTTTTTGGGACCTTTGCGGATAAGTTTCATCATATAAGCGTAACCCACACCAAATACCGAGCTGTAAACCGCGATGAAAAGCAACAGACTGATGCTCATATGTATTTCACCGTGTGCAGATACCGCATCTTTGGTGCGTAGCAAACCATAAACGACCCACGGTTGACGGCCTATTTCGGTAGTAAACCAACCGGCAAGAATGGCGATCAGGCCGGAAGGCGCCATCAAGAATATAAAACGCAGGAAGGCTTTTGACTGATAAAGTCGTCTCTTATAGCGTAACCAAAGCCCCCAAAAGCCGGCAATTATCATCAACATACCGAGGCCGACCATCACTCGAAATGACCAGAAGACCATAAGCGCATTTGGCCTGTCTTCCGGTGGAAACTCCTTAAGCGCAGGAACCTGCTTATCGATACTGTGAGTCAAAATCAGACTGGCGAGATAAGGAATTTTAATGGCATAACGCGTCTCTTCCCGTTCCATATCCGGGATACCAAACAGGATCAGCGGAGTGGCTTCGCCGGGAAGATTTTCCCAATGGCCTTCCATTGCCGCAACTTTGGCGGGTTGATGCTTGAGGGTGTTAAGACCGTGAGCATCACCAATCAATGCCTGTAAAGGCGCAATAATCAGAATCATCCACATCGACATGGATAGCATTTTTTTCATTGCTGTCGAGTCATTGCCTTTTAATAAATGCCATGCCGCCGAAGCTGCAACAAAGAATGCTGAGGCGAGGAAGGCCGCAGTAGACATATGAGCCAGGCGATATGGAAAAGAGGGATTAAATATCACTGCCAGCCAGTCGACCGGGACGACCTGATTATTGACAATTTCGTGGCCTTGCGGAGTTTGCATCCAGCTATTGGAAGCCAGTATCCAAAATGTGGATATCAGGGTACCTAGCGCAACCATCAAGGTAGCGAAGAAATGTAATTTTTCACCTACACGATTCCAGCCAAATAACATAACGCCGAGAAAGCCCGCCTCAAGAAAGAACGCGGTCAGTACTTCGTAAGTCAACAATGGGCCGGTGATCGAACCAGCAAAATCAGAGAAAAAACTCCAGTTGGTGCCAAACTGGTAAGCCATAACCAGACCGGAAACCACGCCCATACCGAAGTTAACGGCAAAAATTTTTGACCAGAAATGATATAGCGCTTTGTAATCGGTATTCCGAGTTTTCAGCCATAACCCTTCCAGTACCGCTAAAAAGCTTGCCAACCCGATGGTAATCGCCGGAAAGATAATGTGAAACGAGACGGTAAACGCGAATTGAATTCTGGCCAGTTCCAAGGCACTTAAACCAAACATAGTGACCTCTTATTTTTAGTTTGAATAAAGGCAGGAAATGTGTGTGGGTAAGTAAAGCATGAAAAAAATAACTATAATAGTGACAGTTTTCTGTATATTAACTATAACAGTTTGCGAGAGGTCTGAATTAATGAAGCGTTATGAACAATTTGCCAAACAAATTCTTCAACATATTGAAGATGGTACTTGGCTGGTGGGAGATAGATTACCTTCATTGAGAGAATCAGTGAAGTTGTCAGGCTTAAGTTTGATGACTGTTGTTCAATCTTATCAATTATTAGAAAGTCAGGGATGGATCATTTCCCGGCCTCAATCGGGTTATTACGTCGCTAAACGTTTGCAACCTTTTGCCGCAGCAAAAGGGGGAAAGCGATTACATTTAAGTGAAAGCGTGGAAATAAGCGCTTCTATTTTTGATGTATTACAGGCGTGCAAAGATCCTGCGATTATTCCGTTTGGTTCAGCATTTCCAGATCCATCCTTATTGATTCAACCTAAACTCTCTAAAGCGTTAGCGGCGGCTGCCAGGCGAATAGCGCCACATAGCGCTTTAGCCAATTTGCCGCCGGGCAATGATAAGTTACGCCGTAACATATCGCGCCGCTATGCAATGCATGGTATTCATGTTTCTCCTGATGAAATTGTCATTACCGCTGGCGCGATGGAATCACTGAGTTTCAGTTTACAGTCGGTGACTGAACCGGGTGATTGGGTCGTGATTGAATCACCGGCTTTTTACGGTGCTTTACAAGCGATTGAACGTTTACGCTTGAAAGCGATAGCCGTCAAAACTGATCCACAAAACGGTATTGATTTGGATGCGCTGGAGGAGGTAGTTCAGAAATACCCGATAAAAGCCTGTTGGTTAATGACTCACTTTCAGAATCCGCTAGGGGGAACGATGTCTGCTGAAAGTAAATTACGGCTGGTGGATATCCTGAACAGTAATCAAGTGGTGCTAATTGAAGATGATGTTTATGGCGAACTCTATTTTGATCAACAACGGCCTATACCGGCGAAAGGGTTGGATAGTGAAAACAACTTCATGCATTGCTCCTCGTTTTCTAAATGTTTGGCGCCGGGATTTCGGGTAGGTTGGGTTGCAGCAGGAAAACATGCCAGGAAAATCCAACAGCTACAAATGATGAGCACCGTTTCTGCCAGCATGCCGACGCAATTGGCAATTGCTGATTATCTGGCGGAGGGGGGATATGACAACCACTTACGTCGCCTTCGTCGCACATTGGAGCAACGTCAACACCTGATGTTGCGAGCGATTGGTGACTATATGCCCGCTTCAGTAAAAGTGAATTGCCCTAAAGGCGGCTATTTCCTCTGGTTGGAATTTGAACCTTTGTTCAATGCACAGCGGCTTTATCAGCTAGCATTGGCAGAAGGGATCAGCATTGCGCCGGGTAGTATGTTTTGTACCAGCGAACAGTTTAATCATGCCTTCCGCCTTAATGCCTCTTTTGATTGGAATCAGGAAATGGAGCGTGCTATGCAGACTTTAGGTAATATTTGCCATACATTATTGGCTGAAATAGCCTGATATTAATCCCGATTAAGGAGAATTTCATGGAAGCGGTTTATGCATTGGGGCTTATGACAATCAAATAGCAGGACATGCCAGAAGCCAAGGGTTGATTATCGTGACTAATAATGTGCGCGAATTTAAGCGGGTTCTTGGCCTTCGTGTTGAGAATTGGGCCAGCGAAAAATAATTACCGTGGTTTGTCGCCTGTTTAATGAAACTTATGGTGTCCACGACGCTTTTGCAGACACCATTCTGGGGTTATTTCACCACATTATTCTATACAGAGCGCTCTTACGTTACTTCCTTTTTTCTTCCGAGTGGTCATACTGTCAATCCAATCTTCTAATGATACCTTCTGTGCTTTCTCGAATGCCGGCCTTACATTTACCCATGATTCGTATCTCAGGTTATATTCTGCTTGCGGCAGGAGGTAACTAGATTTGAATTCGATCATGCCTTTATCATCTTCGGAAGCGATGATTGAAAACTCAGACCAATACAAGAAGAATGACACGCCGCCTCTTGGTGATGTAGCAAGAACACTTTGTACGAAATTGGATTGAGTTTGCCTTCTACCTGCATAGGATAATGCAGCAATAGCCAATTGCCTCAGCGGGATTTTCATCTGCTCTTTCTCCTGACTAGATAACCCTAAGAAGTTTTCCAGGAAAGAGTTGATCAAAACATCTGCATCATGGCTTTTTTGAATAACATATTGCGTGCTTGCTGACAGCAAAGAAAGGAATGGAACGCCAGATAATTCTTCTGTAAATGAGAAGAAATTCTTTTTATTGCCTGGGCCTTGAGGATCTAAAGGATTATAGCCTGAGACCGCACGGCACATATTAATAACAGTTTGCAAACCTTCGGCAATGCTTAGTGGATTTCTAGATGGTGTGGAAGAATCTCTTGCAAGCTGTGTATAATTTCCTGTCGCTGCGCCATTAGCTGGGCTTTGTACGTCAGAAGCATCTCCAGCATCAGAATAATTCATAATAATATTGTCTGAACGTTCCCAATCTTTGAGGAGCCTTGTTCCTCCTTTTTCAATTTGTTCTATCCATTCTTGGGCTTTTTTAACTGCATAATCAGGATTATTTAAGATGTTTTCCATGATTTTTATCCTTAATAGATTTATTAAGTTAGAGATTGAATGTTAGAGTACTGTTGAAAATAGGGAACAATATTTAACCTTATTTTTAACAGTGAGGTAAATCGATAATCATGTACTTAATATTACTGTTTTTTTAGCTTGGTAATATTCCATAAATAAAGCATGTTTTTATTCTCTGTGAATTATTATTTATGTAAGTGAATATTTTATTTTGAATTTTTATTGATAAATATTAAATATATTTTTGTGTAAACTAAGTA
>NZ_JAZGJN010000231.1:0-30117 GCF_038085095.1 Photorhabdus sp. P32
TATTCCATATGAATATTACAATATGATTTTTATTTTAGAATAAATATTGATGAGTAAATTACAGCATAATTATTCAATAGTGCAGATGAAGATTGGTTTTGATTTTGATAGCGTTACGTGGAAGAGACAGAGAGCTGTACGATGTGAATTAAATTGTGGTACTTCCCCACAGACTGACAAATCAATCATAGGGGAAGTGAAGATGACTTAAGAACAGATTTGATGATGTTCAAAAGTATCAATTAATTGCTGAATGAATTCCAGCCGAGCCATTCTTTCGCTCAGGTCTATGATGAATTTCAGTTTAGCGGGGCCATCCAATCGGTAAATTTCAGGTTGTTTCTGTAACAGGCCGATAAGATAAGTTGGATCAACTTTATTTTTCTCACTAAATTCGATGAATCCTCCTTTTTCATGGGCTTCTATTCGTTTAATACCTAATTTCTGAGCTGACAGGCGAATGGCTGCTGATTGTAATAAATGGCGCCCCGGATTAGGTAATGTGCCGAATCTGTCTATCAGTTCAACCTTCAATTCTGTTAATTCTGATTCGTCTTTGGCGCTGGCAATGCGTTTATAAAAAGACAAACGCATATTAACATCAGGAATATAGTCATCGGGCAACAAAATAGGCATCCGCAATTCAATGTCAGTTTGGCTATTGGATAAGTCTTCAAGTGAAGGTTTACGGCCTGCTTTTAGTGCATCGACAGCACTTTCCAACATCTCCATGTAGAGAGTGAAGCCGATGGTTGTCATCTGACCACTCTGTTCTTCACCCAGGAGTTCGCCGGCCCCACGGATTTCAAGGTCGTGAGTTGCCAGTGCAAAACCGGCGCCTAAATCTTCAAGGGAGGCGATGGCTTCCAGACGTTTGTGGGCATCGACGGTCATGGCTTTCGGATGTGGTGTCAGCAGGTAAGCATAAGCCTGATGGTGAGAACGCCCGACGCGTCCACGCAATTGATGCAATTGAGCCAAGCCAAAATGGTCAGCACGTTCAATAATGATGGTATTGGCGCTTGGAATATCAATGCCTGTCTCAATAATTGTGGTACAAATCAGAACATTAAATCGTTGATGATGGAAATCAGTCATCACCCGTTCCAAATCCCGTTCACGCATCTGCCCGTGACCAATTGCGAACCGCGCCTCTGGTACTAATTCTTCGAGACGAAGTTTCGCTTTCTCAATATTTTCAACGTCGTTATAGAGGTAGTAAACTTGGCCACCGCGCAAAACTTCACGCAATATGGCTTCTCGCGCCACCAGACTGTCATACTCGCGCACGAAGGTTTTGACTGCCAGACGACGAGCGGGAGGGGTCGAAATAATTGAGAGATCCCGCATACTACTCATTGCCATATTGAGCGTTCGGGGAATTGGGGTTGCGGTGAGGGTCAGAATATCGACGTCGGCACGCATGGCTTTGATCTGCTCTTTGTGACGAACACCGAACCGGTGCTCTTCATCGACAATTAATAAACCAAGGTCTTTCCAGCGCAGGTCGCTTTGTAGCAATTTATGCGTGCCAATAATAATATCGACTTTGCCTTCGGCTGCCATTTCAACGATTTGCTGCTGTTCCTTGGCGCTGCGAAAGCGGGATATCATCTCAATACGTACAGGCCAATTAGCAAAGCGATCGCGGAAGTTGTCAAAGTGTTGCTGAGCCAGTAGGGTTGTCGGAACCAGTACCGCCACCTGTTTGTCATTATGGACTGCCAAAAATGCGGAGCGCATTGCAACTTCGGTTTTGCCGAATCCGACATCACCGCAAATTAAGCGATCCATCGCGATTGGTTGGCACATATCATTCAGAACCGCGTTAATCGCCTGTTCCTGATCTGGCGTCGTTTCAAATGGAAAGCTCTGACAGAACAATTGATATTGTTCCCAATCATGTTTAAAAGCAAATCCTGGTTTTACGGCGCGATGAGCATAAATATTAAGTAGTTCCGCAGCCACATCGCGTACTTTTTCGGCTGCTTTCTGGCGGGCTTTATTCCATGCTTCTCCGCCCAATTTATGTAATGGGGCATTTTCATCAGCACCCCCTGCGTAGCGGCTGATTAGATGCAGGGAAGATACCGGAACATAGAGTTTATCGTTACCAGAATAACTTAGGATCAGATATTCAGCTTTGATACCACCTGCTTCCAGCGTGGTTAATCCTTGGTAGCGGCCAACGCCATGCTCTAAATGGACCACTGGTTGACTGGGGCGTAATTCTGCAAGGTTACGGATCAGGGTATCAGTATTAATCGTGCGGCGGGTGTCTTGACGGCGGCGAACAACACGCTCACCGAGCATATCGCTTTCACAGATCAGAGCCAATTCACTCTTTGTATCGATAAAACCATGTTCAGCAGCACCAATCATCAAAAAGTGACCTGGCTGTTGTGCTTGATACAATTTGCTGATTTTATTGGGTTTAATCTTTATTCGTGACAATAATTCTTGCAACGCCTCTTTACGTCCTTCGCTCTCAACAGAGAAAATAACGCGGCCATTGAATTGTTCAAGGAAACGACGAAGCTTATCCAGCGGCGCCTTATTTTGCGCAACAACGGAGAGATCTGGCAGTAGCTGATAATCAAGATTTACGTGATTCGCTTTTTTGCTCAATTCCTCCGTTTTAAGTTGAATGCGGGGCCAGTTTTTTAGCGCTGAGAATAAATTATCCGCCGGAAGCCAAAGCTCTTCTGGGGGTAAGAGTGGTCGCATTGGATCAATTTTACGGCTTTCGAAGCGCTGTCGAATATCTTGCCAGAAACGTTCAGCGGCATTATTGATTTCTTGGCTGAGAATCAGGGTGTTATCAGGTAGGTAATCAAATAATGCAGGCAGGGGTTGGTTGAAAAACAACGGTTGCCAGTATTCTATCCCTGCCGGTAACGTACCTTTACTGACTTGCTGATAAATGTGCTCACTGTCACGACGGACTTCAAAACGTTCTCGCCACTGGCTGCGAAACAGTTCAATCGTCTCTTTATCTGTTGGGAATTCATGTGCAGGCAGTAGGTTGATTTGCTTAACTTCAGTC
This sequence comes from Photorhabdus sp. P32, assembly GCF_038085095.1. NCBI lineage: Bacteria > Pseudomonadati > Pseudomonadota > Gammaproteobacteria > Enterobacterales > Morganellaceae > Photorhabdus > Photorhabdus sp. P32. The sequence goes on from NZ_JAZGJN010000231.1 coordinate 3,047, forward strand.
AGCGTGCGTTGGCTGTCAACATCGAAAATGCGTAAGCTGTCGATTTCATCATCGAAGAAATCAATACGATAGGGGTGCTCACTTCCCATTGGAAAAAGATCAAGTAGTGCGCCGCGAGTAGCAAATTCGCCATGTTCAAGAACTTGTTCGACACTACGATAGCCGGCCTGTTCTAATTCAGAACGAAGTTTATTCCGTGAGAGTCTCTGACCTTTATGCATAACCAGCGCGTGTCCGTTAAGGTACTCATGAGGGCAAACCCGTTGCATTAAGGTATTTATCGGCAGGATTAAAACACCTTTGGTCATCGTCGGCAGACGGTAAAGTGTAGACAGACGGCTGGAAATGATTTCCTGATGGGGAGAGAAGCTGTCATACGGCAGTGTTTCCCAATCGGAAAGAAGATCAACAGGGCAGTCGGTAAACTGATGAATTTCATCATGCAGACGCAGGGCGTTTTGCATGTCTTTGGTTATCAGTACGACAGGTCCTTGATGGCGTTCGATAATTTCAGCACACTCTACAGCGCAAGCGGCGCCAATAAGTCGACCTAATTGACGGTTATCACCGCGGCGTTCAGGAAGTTCATAACGATATTTTGAGGACATAAGCGTAAATGTGTTCTCTATGATTCAGTCCATTCCCAACGGGCTTTCGATGCATATATGGTCTTCGAGTAAACACGCAGGCTGGTTGAGAGAAAATAAAAAAACCACAGAATCTGGGTGTTGGTGGTTCCATAAAATATAACTACCCTTTATTATCCCCGAACACTTTGCTTTGGCAACAGGGGCGTAACAGATTTCATGTTTCAATCTGTCTCATTATTTATAGGTTTACGGTATATGCGTGGCCGGGCGGCTGACAAATTTGGTCGGTTTGTTTCATGGCTATCAGCAATTGGTATTACTCTCGGTGTTGCTGCATTGATTACAGTGTTGTCTGTGATGAACGGTTTTGAGCGTTCATTGGAAACCAGTATTCTTGGTTTTATGCCACAGGCGATTGTGACGTCGGTAAACGGTTCGTTAGACCCAAAAGCGCATCCTGCCAGTGAACTTGCGGATTTAAAGCAGGTTAACAGGATTACACCATTGGTGATGGGGGATGTGGTATTGCAAAGCGCCCGGAATGTGGGTGTCGGTGTGATGTTGGGCATCACTTCTGATGAATATGAGCCGTTGACTGAATATTTGATCGGCGCTGATCGTCATCAACTTACCCCCGGTAGCTACCATGCTATTTTGGGCGAGAGACTGGCTGGGGAGCTTGGCGTAAAACGCGGTGATCGCATTCGCCTGATGGCGCCAGGCGCAAGTCAGTTGACGCCAATGGGGCGTATTCCTAGTCAGCGTCTATTTACTGTTATTGGTACTTTTACGTCTAATAGCGAAGTCGATGGCACACAGATTCTGGTTAATCAGCAAGATGCTGCCCGTCTGATGCGTTATCCGTCAGGTCACATTACTGGCTGGCGTCTCTATCTTTCAGAACCACTGGCTGTAGATAGTTTGAGCTTGCAAACCCTGCCTGAAGGGTTGTTGTGGAAAGATTGGCGCGAACGTAAAGGTGAGTTTTTCCAAGCGGTAAGGATGGAAAAAAATATGATGGGCTTATTGTTAAGCCTGATTATTGCTGTGGCGGCATTTAATATCATTACTTCGCTTGGTTTATTGGTAATGGAAAAACAGGGAGAAGTGGCGATTTTGCAAACACAGGGACTGGTACGTCGTCAGGTGATGGCGATTTTTATGATCCAGGGAGCGGGAGCTGGGATCGTCGGCACTTTATTGGGAACTGGGCTTGGTGTTTTGCTTTCCAGTCAGCTTAATAACTTAATGCCACTGATAGGCTTATTGACCTCTGGCGTTGAGTTGCCTGTTGCCATTGAGCCGCTACAGGTTGCTACAATCGCAATTTCAGCGATGGCGATTGCTCTACTGTCTACGTTATATCCTTCCTGGCGTGCTGCTGCCATCCAACCTGCTGAGGCTTTGCGTTATGAATAATCAACCACTATTGTTGTGTAATCATCTGTGTAAAAAATATCAGGAAGGGCAAGTACTGACCGAAGTGTTGAAAAATGTCACTTTTGCTGTCAACCAGAGTGAAATGATGGCGATTGTGGGAAGTTCCGGCTCAGGTAAGAGTACGCTTCTGCATTTGCTTGGCGGGTTGGATACGCCAACTTCTGGTGAAGTCCTGTTTAAAGGGCGCTCTTTGAATAAAATGTCCTCTGGAGCCAGAGCAGAATTGCGTAATCATGAATTGGGCTTTATTTATCAATTTCACCATCTGTTGCCGGATTTTAATGCGATAGAGAATGTCGCTATGCCGCTGTTAATTGGCGGTAAAAATCGCAGTCAGGCACAGAAGAAAGCATTAGAAATGCTGGCGGCTGTTGGTCTGGAGAAGCGTGCTCATCACCGCCCATCAGAATTATCAGGAGGTGAACGCCAGCGTGTGGCGATTGCCAGAGCGTTGGTTAATGAGCCCTCTTTAGTTTTAGCGGATGAACCTACCGGTAACCTCGATTTACGTAATGCAGATAGCATCTTTGCACTACTGGGCGAGCTTAACCGGCAGCAAGGCACGGCATTTCTCGTTGTCACCCATGATTTGAATCTCGCCGGCAGATTAAACCGTCAGGTGGAGATGCGTGATGGTTATTTACAGGATGAATTGACCCTGACGGGGGCGTTGTAATGGCGAATTTGCCTCTCTCTTTGGTCACTGCCTTGCGATTTAGCCGCGGGCGTCGCCGTGGCGGTATGGTATCTCTGATTTCTGTAATTTCTACGCTAGGGATTATGCTTGGCGTCGCTGTTCTCATTATTGGTTTGAGCGCCATGAATGGTTTTGAACGAGAATTGAGAAACCGTATCCTTTCTGTTGTTCCTCATGGTGAAATCTATACGGTTCATCAGCCTTTTGAACAGTGGCAGCTTGCATTGGAACGGGTAAAGAACACCACCGGCGTGGTTGCTGCTTCACCTTATATTACTTTCACTGGATTGATGGAAAAAGGCGCCGGCTTGCATGCGGTGCAGGTGAAAGGGGTTGATTTAACCTCTGAATCTCAGGTCAGCTCATTGCCACAATTTGTACAAGATAATGCCTGGCAAAATTTTCAGGCTGGTCATCAACAGGTCATTCTGGGGCAGGGGGTTGCTAATGCTTTGAAGGTTAAGCAAGGTGACTGGCTGACTGTTATGATCCCGAATAGTGATCCTGAAATGAAACTGTTGCAACCAAAACGGATTCGTTTACAGGTTAGCGGAATTTTTCAATTGAGCGGTTTACTTGATCATAGTCTGGCTCTGGTTCCTTTGGCTGATGCTCAACAATATTTGGATTATGGGCAGGGGATTACGGGCATTGCGATCAAGGTTGATGATGTGTTTGCCGCTGATCAACGGGTAAGGTCTGCCGGGGAAGCATCACAGGAATATGTCTATATCAGCAGTTGGATGAGAAATTATGGCTATATGTATCATGATATTCAGATGGTACGTAGCATTATGTATCTAGCGATGATTTTGGTGATTGGCGTGGCGTGTTTTAATATCGTGTCTACCTTGATTATGGCGGTAAAAGATAAAAGTAGCGATATTGCTATCCTGCGAACTCTCGGCGCTAAAGATAGGCAAATTAGAGCTGTTTTTCTCTGGTATGGATTACTGACGGGTATGACGGGCAGTATTGCCGGCGCTATAACTGGCGTGTTGGCATCACTCAATCTGACAGCGCTGATTCATGGGTTGGAAAAGTTGATCGGGCATCAATTTCTTTCTGGTGATGTTTACTTCATTGATTTCCTGCCATCTGAGTTGCATGGCATGGATGTTCTGTATGTTCTGGCGACGGCTTTGATTCTGAGTTTATTGGCAAGTTGGTATCCGGCAAGGCGGGCAAGTAGACTTGATCCGGCACGAATTTTAAGTGGGAAATAATTAATCTATTATTGGCATGAGCTAATCAAAACGTTATGGTGTAAAAAACAGAAACCTAAGCAGCATTTAAGAAATCTTATTAAGGAAATCAGTATGCGAGTTCGTCGTCGGCTTAGTCGGCTTGGTCGGCTTCGTAAGGTTAAGCGTTTGAGGCAGCAGAGGTTTCGTAGCCGGATTTTTTATAGGGATAATCGATTGGCGCTTAATATGAAAAAACCTTACATCGTGGTATTGACGGGGGCCGGCATTTCGGCTGAATCGGGTATTCGGACTTTCCGCTCCTCTGATGGGCTGTGGGAAGAGCATCGGGTGGAAGACGTTGCTACACCCGAAGGTTTTCAGAAAGATCCAGAATTGGTGCAGGCATTTTATAACGCCCGGCGTCATCAACTTCAGCAACCAGAAATAAAACCGAACGCAGCGCATTATGCTTTAGCCGCGCTGGAGCACGAGCTTGGCGATCATTTTTTGTTGATTACCCAAAATATCGATAATCTTCATGAGCGGGCGGGTAGCTATCGCACGGTGCATATGCATGGTGAGTTATTCAAAATCCGTTGTTGCCAATCTGGGCAAGTGTTTGAGTGGACAGACGATTTGACGACAGATGAGCGTTGTCATTGCTGTCAGTTCCCTTCGCCATTGCGTCCACATGTTGTTTGGTTTGGTGAAATGCCTTTGGAGATGGAACAGATCTATTCGGCACTGGCTCAGGCAGATATTTTTATCGCTATCGGCACCTCTGGCCATGTTTATCCTGCGGCTGGATTTGTGCATGAAGCTAAACTGGCAGGGGCGCACACGGTAGAGCTGAATTTAGAACCGAGTCAGGTAGAAAGTTTATTTGATGAAAAGCATTATGGACCAGCCAGTAAGATAGTAGATGAGTATGCCAGAAGGTTAATTGATAGTATTAAAGAATTTAAAGCTGATTTGACGCAATAATTATTGTGTTTCTCTTCCTCATAATGGGTAACTAAATTCCTGGGGGAAGAGAATAATGGACAGATTACTAGAGCGTTTTTTTAAATACATATCTTTTGATACTCAGTCAAAGCCGTCAGCGAAGACTATTCCCAGTAGTCATGGACAGCTTGAACTTGCTAACGCGCTGAAACAGGAGCTGATCGAATTAGGTTTTTCCAATGTGATACAGGATGCTCATGGTTGTATTATGGCGACATTACCTGCCAATACATCTTGGCCTGTACCTGCTATCGGTTTTATTGCTCACCTTGATACTTCACCTGATTTCTCTGGAAAAAATGTAAGTCCACAAATGCTGGAAAATTATCGAGGTGGTGAGATTGCTCTGGGAGCGGGTAATGAAGTGTTATCGCCGGTTATGTTTCCTATCTTGCATAACATGTTGGGGAAAACACTGATTACTACTGATGGTAGAACACTGCTTGGCGCCGATGATAAAGCGGGTATTGCAGAAATTATTACTGCAATGGTTCGTCTGAAAAATAGCAATATCTTACATGGTGATATTCGGATTGCGTTTACACCTGATGAGGAGATAGGTAAGGGGGCGCACTATTTTGATATTAATTCATTTGATGCTGAGTGGGCATACACCGTAGATGGCGGTGGTGTAGGTGAACTGGCGTTTGAAAACTTCAATGCAGCGGTAGTAACCGTTAAAATTGTTGGTAATAATGTTCACCCTGGTAATGCTAAGAATGTGATGATTAATGCTTTATCGCTGGCGATCCATATCCATCAGGCATTGCCATCGGAAGAAACACCGGAACATACCGATGGATATGAAGGCTTCTATCATTTGCAACGTATTAAAGGCACAGTTGAGTGTGCTGAAATGCACTATATCATTCGTGATTTTGATCGCAATAACTTCGAAGAACGTAAAAAGAAGATGATTGAAATTGCGGAAAAAGTCGGTGAGGGGTTGCATCCTGGTTGTTATATCGAACTGACTATCGATGACAATTATTACAATATGCACGATGAAGTTATCAAATATCCGCATGTTATTGAAATTGCCAAGCAGGCAATGCTGGATTGTAATATTGAACCCGTTATTAAACCTGTTCGTGGTGGTACTAATGGCGCACAATTGTCATTCCGTGGCTTGCCCTGTCCGAATATATTTATGGGAGGGTATAATTATCATGGTAAACATGAATTTGTTTCGTTGGAAGGAATGGAACAAGCTGTGAGTGTTGTCATGCGTATTGCTGAATTAACTGCACTGTTGTCTAAAAAGTCGGAAATAAGTCAGGCGTTTTGCAGCGTTAATTAATTTGATCAGATATTAATGGTAAATTTAATATTACAAATTTTTAACAAAGTTTACGAAATTCTCCCTCCTGAATGTTAATTGAGAGCGAAGCGAATTTAAGCAACCCCCACTATAATCACTTGTGATTTAGTGGGGAGAGCAAGTTACAGGTAGTGAGTGAATAACAGGTTTAGACGTTGAACAAAATTAATGGTCTTTGATAACTATATTACATATTGAATATTAAATGAAATTAACCTCTTGAGGTGAGGTATCAATCATTAAAGTACCAGTAACCACTATTGACCAATGCAGTGAGCAGTCTGATAAAACGAACATCATCTATTGCTTCACCAAGCATTTCTGCATTAATTTCATAATAGTGGCAAAGAACATTAGCTGCTTTAATATGAGGTGTATTTATTAATTCACCGTTAACAAAGCATTGATCGCCAATCCTTATAACCCGTAACCCGTTAAGGCGGTGGAGATTTTCACCTTGTTTCATTAATTCATAAATTTCATCACTTTCATAAGGCGGTTCTGGTGGAGCAATATCAAGTTCATGTCGTGACTGGGAGATGAATTCACCAAACCATTGCTGGAAAGTGTCAGGTTGTGCTAATAACTCGTTCATCATGGCATGTAGCGCTGATAGTTCATGCGGCTGGACCAGTGCCGGGTTATCGCGGAAAGTCAGATCAGGATCGCTATAACGATAGCTGCCTAAATCATTAGCCAGTACATGATCGGCGAAGCTACTGAAAAGTTCACGGGAATTAGGGGCGCGGAAACCAACTGAATAATTCAGTGACTCTTCGATGGCATAACCTTCATGGGGAAATCCAGGTGGGATATAGAGAATATCGCCAGGTTCCATCTCTTCGTCAATAATGGCATTAAAGGGATCGACCTGTAATAGATCGGGGTGAGGACAGCGTTGTTCCATTGGTAGTTTTTCCCCAATACGCCAGCGACGGCGGCCCATTCCTTGAATGATAAACACATCGTATTGGTCAAGATGCGGACCAACACCACCACCGGGAACGGAGAAGGAGACCATCAGATCGTCTATCCGCCAGTCAGATAACACGCGGAATGGCTGCATTAGCGCGGCGGAAGGATGGTGCCAGTGATTAACCGCTTGTACCAGCAGCGACCACTCTTTTTCACCTAAATGATCGTAACTTTCGAATGGACCATGAGAGACATCCCAACGGCCATTTTTCTGGCTGACTAGGCGGCAGTCAACTTCATTTTCCATCGCCAGACCTGCTAGTTCATCGGGAGTAAGGGGATCAATGAATTGATGGAAGCCTTGTTTAATCAGTAAAGGCCGTTTTTGCCAATGATTCTGCAAAAACGCCTGCCAATCCAGGTTCAACTGATAGTCCATAGTGACATCCTGAGTGTGGAGTGAATTTCAGCGTATTATAACCAATAGTTAAATCCAGTATCAGACTGCAATGGCATATTTAACTAATCGTCATCATTAATTTGCTGGCATCGGAATATAACGCAAATTCTGGCGCCGCCAAGTGGGCTGTCACTGATACTGATATCACCTTCATATTGTTCGATAATTTCAGAAGCAATTGACAATCCTAGCCCTTGACCAGGTCTCAAAGTATCAACACGTTGGCCTCGCTGGAAAATCATTTCCCGTTTTTCAATTGGCACCCCTGGGCCATCGTCATCGACAATAATCATGATCGAATCGTGATCGAGCGCCACAGAGATCTCAACAAATTTAAGGCAATATTTACAGGCGTTTTCCAGCACATTACCCATGACTTCCATAAAGTCATTTTTCTCGCCAAGCCAGGTGATCTCCGGTGAGACATCTAACGTGAGACTGACCCCTTTACGCTGATAGACTTTTGTTAAAGCGCTGCACAGGCTATCCAGTAAAGCAGAAACAGAAGAAACTTTTCGCATAATGGTGCTATGTTCACTGCGCATACTGGCTCGATGTAGATAATAGCCTATCTGCTGAGAAATACGGCCAATTTGCTCCAGCATGATAGGTTCTGCCTGTTGAATAGTCATTTGTTTGCTGTCGCGTAAAGAACGGAGAGTTGATTGTAAAACAGCCAATGGCGTTTTCAAGCTGTGTGTCAGATCAGCCAGTGTTGTCCGGTATTTTGTATAGCGGTTGCGTTCATTATTAAGCAACACATTAAGGTTACGAACTAGCCCCCGTAGCTCCGTTGGTGGATTTTCATCCAATTTTTCCCGTTCACCTTTTTCTAACGAACTGATCTGATGAATAAGCGATTTAATTGGTCGTAAACTCCAATGTGCTGCCAGCCAAATCAATGGGATAACCAGAATAAGATTGGCAATCAATACATAACCGAACCATTCCCACACTAGAACCGTTTTTTGTAAATCCTGTGGAATGGTATCGATGACGACAATAGTTAATGCTGGCAAATGAGCTGTCGCACTATATTTGTTGACAGAAACGGAATGGGTTAGCTCGTTATCTTCATTTTCGTCAAGTGCGTCAAGTTTACCTAATTGTCCTTGTGTGTTAGCCGAGTTTTTTAGTAAGTCGCGGCTGCTTTTTAGATCAGTATCCAGTTCATATAAACCGTCCTCTTTTAACCATTCGCTAGGAATAGAGTTTTCGACTTTTGGGATATGGCGTTGACGCCAGAGAATGGTGCCTTTGTTGTTATAAATCAGCACCAATGATGGGTTATTCAGTGTGAAATTAGGGGGTACTGAAATATCCAGCTTATTGTTATTCCACTGAGCAAGGCTGAAAAATAGATTACTTTGACTGCGTAGCAGTGTATAAGCGGTTTTATCAAAACTGACCAGATAACCGACGATGGCAACAATACCGTAAGACATGGTAAGAGCAAGAATAACCGCAGCAGTTGCCATTAAAAACCGGGTACGGAGTGAGAAAGGCTGTTTTTTGTGCTTAAGCACTTTTTTACCGATGAAAGTTTTATACATCAAAGCGATAGCCTTGACCACGAACAGTCACGATAGCTTCATAGGGCCAGATATCTAATATTTTTTTCCTTAGTCGACCAATTAAAACATCGATGGAGTGGCCTTCGCGCAGTTCAGCATCAGGATATAATTGGCGCATTAATGACTCTTTAGTGACAACTTTGTCGCTATTACACATTAGGATTTCAATGATGCGGTATTCAAATGCCGTTAGTTTGACGCTTTCCCCGTAAACTGTTAATTCCTTGCGTGATAGATCAATTTTGAAAGGTGGGAATTCAATAATTTGAGAAACTAGCCCATTATTACGGCGTAGGAGTGCCTGCATACGGGCAATAATTTCTTCAAGATGAAAGGGCTTAGTAACATAGTCATCCGCTCCTGCATCAAGAACCGTGACTTTTTCTTGCCAGCTTTCGCGGGCGGTCAGAACAAGAATGGGAAGTTTTTCATCTTTCTGGCGCCAGCGACGGATCAAACTCAGACCATCTTCTCCGGGCAAGCCAAGATCGACAATGGCAATATCGGGTTCGCTCTCGACCAGATAGTAATCGGCTTCTTTGGCGTTTGCCGCGGCATCAACTAGATGACCGGTATCACGAAGCTGTACCGTTAAATGGTGACGCAGTAACATGTTGTCTTCAACGATCAATATCCGCATGGAATAATCCTTTTCAACTCCAGTAGGCAGTATTGTAATAATCAATTCATTCGGACTGTTATATAGACAAAACTGCTGGTAAAAAATTCAATGCAATGGTTCTGGCTGAATATGTTAGATACATGGATCGGTAACAGCAAGACGTTAAGTCGAAATAGAGAATATAACTTTAAAGTGCGTTTGGGATTGGTTTATATAAGGATAGCAACAGACGGATGTTTTATCCGTCTGCTGAATATCAATTACTTCAATTCATCAACCAATGTAATTGCACGGCCAATATAATTTGCCGGTGTCATGGTTTTCAGGCGTGTTTTCTCTTCTTCCGGTAAATCCAATCCATCGATAAAGATTTTCATCCCTTCAGCATTGACGCGTTTACCGCGGGTAAGTTCTTTGAGTTTTTCATAAGGTTTTTCGATACCATAGCGACGCATCACTGTCTGGATAGGCTCAGCAAGCACTTCCCAGTTTTGATCGAGCTCATCCAGCAAGTGCTGCTCATTGACTTCCAACTTATTTAAGCCTTTCATCGTAGATTGATAAGCGATCAGGGCATATCCCAGGCCAACGCCAAGGTTACGTAATACGGTTGAATCCGTCAGATCCCGCTGCCAGCGGGAAATCGGTAACTTGCTTGCCAAATGACCAAATACCGCATTTGCCAGTCCCAGATTGCCTTCTGAGTTTTCAAAGTCAATTGGATTGACTTTGTGTGGCATAGTGGAAGAACCGATTTCACCGGCAACCGTTTTCTGTTTGAAATGGTTAAGTGCAATGTAACCCCAAATGTCACGGTCAAAATCAATCAGAATCGTGTTGAAACGGGCAATGACATCGAACAATTCAGCAATATAATCATGGGGTTCGATTTGAGTCGTGTATGGATTCCACTTGATGCCGAGTGAAGTCACAAAAGTTTCACTAAAGTGATGCCAATCAACCTGTGGGTAAGCGGCTATATGGGCATTGTAATTACCCACGGCGCCATTAATTTTGCCGAGTATTTCGACTTGTTCCAGTTGACGGTATTGGCGCTCCATCCGGTGAGCAACATTGGCAAACTCTTTACCAACTGTGGAAGGCGTGGCAGGTTGGCCGTGAGTGCGAGATAACAGTGGTAAATCTCGATATTCACTCGCCATTTTTTTGATGATATCAATCATCTGACGCCATTGCGGTAAAAGTACTTCTTCACGAGCTGTTTGTAGCATCAGCGCATAAGCTAGATTGTTAATATCTTCAGAAGTACAGGCAAAGTGAATAAACTCAGAAACTTTGTGTAGTGCAGGAACATGTGCGACTTTTTCTTTTAGAAAATATTCCACTGCTTTGACATCGTGGTTAGTGGTGCGTTCGATAATTTTAATACGCATTGCATCCTGTTCATTGAAATTTGCGATAATTTCATTCAGGTAAGCGTTTGCGTCTGTATCAAAAGCGGGAACTTCTTTAATTTCAGCACATTCTGCCAGTTTTTGCAGCCAACGTACTTCAACCTGCACTCGGAATTTCAGTAAGCCAAACTCACTAAAAATGGTACGTAATGCGCTGACTTTATCGCCGTAACGGCCATCGATCGGAGAAACAGCAGTTAGTGAGGATAATTCCATCGGTAGCAACTCCCGGATTTTATTTAACAATGAGAAAGAATATCTTTCGCCTGTTGGATCAGGCGTTGACGAGAAAACATTAATTGCAAGCGACCGCCGCCGACTTGTTGCCATAAGACCGCACAACGGACGCCAGCCAGTAGAATCGACCGGACTTTCGCTTGTACAAGTGGATTGCGCAGAACATCAGGGGAACCTGTCACTTGAATACGCGGACCTAATGGGCTGATAACATCAACATAAATACCGGCTAACGCGTTGAACATCCCTTCGGACATGGGTTCAAAATGTGCCTGCTGGCGTTCTAACAAACTGATACGATTACTAAGCGCATCAAAAGCCGCCTGATTTTTATTTAGTCGGCGCTCCAGCGCGATCAGACTCAAGATATAGCGGGTGAGATCGGCAGAAATACCATTATTAGAGCTATTAAACATTCCTAGCATTGCGTTTAGCCCCATGCGCAGATTGCGCTCATGATTGCCGAACACATCTAAAACAGATGCCGGGTTAGTATTCAAGATGCTATTGACCATAGTGGCGACAGCATCGGTATCACACTGGTTTTCATGAGCAAGTTGCTGTACCAGGCGACCTGACTGGCAAATTCCCGCCAACGCCAGTGTGATATTGTAATAATTCGTTGCCACAATTACTCCTGCAAACGTTGTTCAATCACGCCGCCGCCAAGACAAACTTCACCCTGATAAAAGACGGCTGATTGGCCGGGGGTGACTGCGGCGACAGGGTTAGCAAAACGGACTTCAATTTTATCTTCGTCTATGGGGGTGATAGTGCAAGGAATATCCTGTTGGCGATAACGTGTTTTGACGACGCAATGAATTTCTTCAGTTAATGTCTCTCTATCAACCCAATGAAGTTGCTGAGCAATAAGGCCGGTAGACATTAAACGGGGGTGTTCATGCCCCTGCGCCACGAGCAGGATATTGTTCTGAACGTCTTTATCTATGACATACCACGGCTCTTCGCTGCCTTCTTTCGTTCCACCGATGCCTAAACCTTTACGTTGGCCCAAAGTATGGTACATCAGCCCCTGATGTTCACCGAGGGTTTCTCCATCGACTGTCATAATCGGGCCTGGTTTAGCAGGTAAATAACGGCCAAGGAAGTCACGGAATTTGCGCTCGCCAATAAAACAGATACCGGTAGAGTCTTTTTTCTTTGCCGTCACCAAACCAATTTTTTCGGCAATACGGCGAACCTCCGGTTTTTCCAGTTCACCGATAGGAAATAGGCTTTGAGCAATTTGCTGGTGGCTCAGAGTGTATAAGAAGTAACTTTGGTCTTTATTGTTATCCAGCCCACGTAATAATTGGCTTTTACCGTTAACATCTTTGCGACGGACATAATGACCTGTTGCGATGTAATCCGCGCTTAAATCCTCAGCAGCGAATTCCAGAAATGCTTTAAACTTAATTTCTTTGTTACATAGAATATCTGGGTTAGGTGTTCTGCCCGCTCGATATTCAGAAAGAAAATGTTCGAAAACATTATCCCAATATTCGGCAGCAAAATTGACGGTATGAAGTTCGATACCCAACTTATCGCAAACGGATTGGGCATCAGCCAGATCAGTCGCGGCTGAACAATACTCTTCATCATCGTCTTCTTCCCAATTCTTCATGAACAAGCCAGCCACTTGATAACCTTGCTGTTGTAGCAAATAGGCGGAAACGGAGGAATCTACACCGCCGGACATGCCGACAATGACTTTTTTCTGGCTGTTATCTGACATGGGAATCTCACTGGAGAAAAAAACAAGCGCCGTACTTTAACACGTTGCAGACAGGGGTGCATCAAACGTATTACGGTTTTGTTATTAAATAAACGGAGAAACATAACTATTCAATAGGGTGAGAGGATATTTTTCGTTTTGCAGGTAACAGCGGATACTTTCTGCAACGAGTGGAGAACGAAGACAATGACTGCTAAATATTTGTTCGGCTGTAACCCAATGGCAACAGTCGATATCACTGTCTTGTGGGTTGGCTACGGTTTGTTGTTCCATTTCAACCAGAAACAGAAAACGGATAAAGGGCGTGCCGTCTGGCGCAACCCACTGATGAACTTTCAGTAGTGATTGCGGCTTAGCCTGAATACCGGCTTCTTCCCATAATTCACGTTCTGCGGCTTGTAACAATGTTTCATCTGCCTCAAGATGACCAGCGGGCTGATTCCATAATGCTTTGCCATTAATTGTCTCTTCAACTACTAGGAATTTATTCTGGGCATGGACCACACAAGCAACTGTGACGTGGGGGCTAAACAAAATTGATCTCCTTCCATTCACCGGGTTTCATCTTGCCTAATTGCAAGTTTCCCATACTAAAACGAATTAGTCGAAGTGTCGGGAAACCGATATGTGCTGTCATTCTGCGCACTTGACGATTTCGGCCTTCATAAAGTGTTATTTTTAACCAGCTTACCGGAATATTTTTACGTTCACGAATTGGTGGCTGGCGACGCCAAAGCCATGCAGGTTCATGAACTAACTCAGCACCTGCGGGTAGGGTGGGCCCATCTTTTAGTATGACGCCATTGCGTAACTTATCGAGAGCGGTTTCATCTGGAACGCCTTCAACTTGCACATAATAAACTTTGGCCGTTTTTTTATTCGGTTGGGTTAGCTGTGCTTGAAGTTTGCCGTCATTGGTCAGGATTAATAATCCTTCGCTGTCACGATCTAAACGCCCGGCAGCATACACATTCGGGAACGGAATAAAGTCCTTTAGTGTTGTTCGGCCCATTTCATCAGTGAATTGGGGCAAAACATCGTAAGGTTTGTTAAATATCAACACTCGGCGAGGTACGGTTGTTTTTTTGACAGAATGTGATGTTTTTCTTTGGCTGAATCGGTTAAGTTTGTGTTTTTTAATGGAGAAATTTGTCATCATGGATCACTGCATAAAATGGAAGGGATATTATACATTAGTCTGCTATCAATTGGCGTTCGCCGAATATTCAAGTAGTATTGACACGTCCCTTACAAAAAATTAACAAGGTATTACGCTTACTTGAAAGGAGAGGTTAATGGAAAGCAAAGTAGTTATTCCGGCGGAAGGTAAAAAAATAACAGTCGACGCTAAAGGTAAACTGGTTGTTCCGAATAACCCGGTCATCCCTTATATCGAAGGGGATGGGATTGGTGTCGATGTTACCCCTGCAATGTTGAAAGTGGTCGATGCAGCGGTTCAGAAAGCCTATCAAGGTGAGCGTAAAATTTCCTGGATGGAAATCTACACTGGTGAAAAATCGACTCATGTATACGGTAAAGATGTTTGGTTGCCGGATGAAACGTTGGATCTGATCCGTGAATATCGCGTAGCCATTAAAGGTCCTCTGACGACGCCGGTTGGCGGCGGTATTCGTTCTCTGAACGTAGCATTGCGTCAGCAATTAGATCTGTATGTTTGCCTTCGTCCTGTTCGTTATTACCAGGGTACGCCAAGCCCGGTCAAACAACCTGAATTGACGGATATGGTTATTTTCCGTGAAAACGCGGAAGATATTTATGCCGGTATTGAATGGAAAGCAGGGTCTGTCGAAGCGGATAAAGTGATCAAATTCCTGCAAGAAGAGATGGGCGTCAATAAAATCCGTTTCCCACAGCAATGTGGTATCGGTGTGAAACCCTGTTCTGAAGAGGGCACTAAACGCCTAGTTCGTGCTGCCATCGAATACGCAATTGATAATGACCGTGAATCTGTCACTTTGGTTCACAAAGGCAACATTATGAAGTTCACCGAAGGTGCTTTCAAAGACTGGGGTTATCAGCTTGCTCGTGAAGAGTTCGGTGGTGAACTGTTGGATGGCGGCCCTTGGGTGAAAATTCAGAATCCGAAAAACGGTAAAGAGATCATTGTTAAAGATGTCATCGCAGATGCGTTTCTACAACAAATTCTGCTGCGCCCTGCTGAATATGATGTTATCGCCTGTATGAACCTGAATGGCGACTACATTTCTGATGCTCTGGCTGCTCAGGTTGGTGGTATCGGTATCGCTCCGGGAGCAAATATCGGTGATGAATGTGCTCTGTTTGAAGCGACTCATGGCACAGCGCCTAAATATGCCGGTCAGGATAAGGTGAATCCAGGTTCTGTGATTCTTTCCGCTGAGATGATGTTGCGTCACATGGGTTGGACAGAAGCCGCAGATCTGATTGTTAAAGGTATGGAAGGCGCGATTGCCGCGAAGACGGTGACTTATGATTTCGAACGTCTGATGGAAGGCGCTAAATTGCTGAAATGTAGCGAATTTGGTGACGCGATTATTCAGCATATGTAATCCGTCATCATGGTGAAAACTTCACGGTAGCGAATGCTTCCGTGGGGTTTTCTGATTTCATCAAAGTAGTTTTCGGCGATACTTTGTTGTGAATATCAAATGAACAACAGTTTGCTGACGCTATAAATGAGCGCCATCCTCGCCAGGAAGAGGAGCTGTCACATAGAAACAGATCGAAATGTTTGGTCGAAATGAGAGATATATTTTTCTTTTTCATAAAGTGTTTGTAGTCTTTGCTCAAGTTCACTAATGGATGCTTTAAGCAGTGGATGTTGCGTTTCAGATAGTAAATCATTAAGAGGTGTTAAAACAAAGAAGCGCTTATGAAGCCTGGGATGAGGAACGATCAAATTCTCCGTAGATATAATTTTGTCCCCGTATAATAGTAAATCAAGATCCAGTGTTCTAGGGGCATTGACGAATGGACGTTTCCTGCCGTTGAGTGCTTCAATATTTAGTAACTCGGTGAGCAAGACGGTCGGTGCTAGAGATGTTTCAAAGACAGCAACGGCATTCAGGTAGTCTGGTGACCCTGTACTGTCAATCGGTGCTGTTTTATATATCGGACTAAAGCGAAAGTTTGTACTTTCCCTCAATGCCAATAGATGATTTTCTGCTTCTAATAAGTTGTCATAAGGCTGATTAAGATTACTTCCAATTGCCACGGCTGCTATGACTTTTTCGTATTTCATATTTACTCGCAAAGGAATTCAATTAAATGACGTTAACTCATTACGAAATCGTATGTTGTTAGCGTTGAACTTTTATCTGAAAAGTATTGCGCCGCCATCGATTCTGATGATATGACCCGTAATATACTCTGAGACTGCAAGAAATCGTACCGCTTCGGCGATGTCTTTACCATCACCAATTCGACCAAGGGGGATTTTTTCCAAAGCGATGAGCTTTTCGCTATCATCCAGCGTATTACTCTTTTCAGGCCACATGATGGTTCCCGGAGCGACGCCGTTCACCCGGATATTGGGGGCTAACTCTAAAGCGAGAGCTTCTGTGAGTAGTGCAAGACCTGCTTTTGCCGCGCAATAGACAGAATACCCTTTTAGAGGACGTTGGGCATTGATATCTACAATATTGACGATATTTCCACGGACCTGGTTTAGCCAAGGTATGGCAGTTTGGATCAGAAAAAACGGTATTTTCAAGTTAATATCAACCAAATCATTCCATTGGCTATGGGTAACGGCCCCAATTTCTGTTGGATAATAGGTTGAGGCATTATTGATCAATAAATCCAATTGTCCCCATTTGCTGATTGCTGCATTTATGACAGGTTCACAGTTACGCAAATCACTCAAATCTGCTTGCACGAATATTGCGGAGTGGGCACGTATCAAATTTAATTCCTGAACCAGTTCGTTGGCCTCTAAGTGGGATGTATTACAGTGTGCCACTATATTGAATCCCTCAGCATGTAATGTTTTTGCGATAACCGTCCCTAATCTTCTGGCAGCACCTGTGATAAGGGCAACTCGTCTCTCTCGCATTGAGGTTGAATGTTTATTCTTCATATTGAGTTTCCGTAACTAAAGTAGATTTCACAAATGCAGACAAGTTAAATTTCCGTATATTTGTGAACAATCATGTCATTAATTTTTACTCGACCTAAAAATGAAAGGCGCCTGGTATCATCAAGAATTCGATGGGCTATGCTCATTACGACATTGTAAGCTTCTGATAACCAGTGTTTTTTCTGCTCCACATCTCCACAGCTCATGGCTACGATATAGTGATTCATATAGATCTCCTGTGCACGAAGGGCGGGTAGCCATCCCATGTTAATAAGCATATCAATAGCAGATTGGCTATATTTCTTGGCAGCACTAAAGTCATTTCGATTGAGGGAAATTTGTCCCATAAGAGATAATGAAAGGATTTCACTACGATATATTCCAGCTCGGTGTGCTTCAGAGATATTTTCCTGTAAGATTTCTTCGGCCAAGGCGATATTTTGCTTGGATGGACTGTTTTCTCGTTGTAAAAGGAATTCCGCATAGTAATTTCTGACAAGAGTTATCAAAGGTAAGCAGCGAGCCAATCTGCTCTCTTTCCATCCTATTGTGAGGTGTTCACGTGCCTTGTCATATTTTCCCCATTCGATATAGACCTTGCCAAGAAGTGCGCGATTATTCGCATTCCATGCGTGCGGCGTTTTTTCAGAAATGAAATTCTCAAGGCTACTGAGTAGTAGTGATTCAGCGGTTTCATAGTCCCCAAAACCCATATGGACTTGTGCTAGGTAGTTACAGAAGATAGAAATATCGGATTTAATGCCGAGGCGCAAGCTTGATTGATAAACACTGGACAGATGTTTCATGGCTGTTTCGTAGTTACCACAATCGAACTCGCAAATTCCATGTATTGAGGAAATAAAATGGATATGCCTCTGGTTTTCCAACGATAGTTCATGATTCATCGGGCTTTGATGTAGGATATCGTAGGCTTGCCGGATCAATTCTCTGCCGCGTTTGAGGTTGATTTTCATGGTCTTGTGACCTAATTCGGCTAAGGCAAGTGCCTTGACATAATGGGTGCAACTATTTTCAGCTAAAACGACAGCATCTTGTATCGCCAAAATTGCGGCTTCCGATGATTTTGTGTTGGCGAGATACTTTCCTTTGAGAACTTTTAGTTTAATATGAGTATCAAGTGATAGCTTTTCAACGTGATAAGTGTCTGCCAAGGAGAATAGATCGTGCCTTGTCCATTTCTCAATGGAAGGTAGATTGCATTGTTTGTTCCAAATGTCATATATAAACAGTAGCATATAAATACAATCGAGTTTGATCTTATCTTGCACATAGTTCCGCTCATTTGTAGCCTTAAGCAGTGTGTGACAATATTTGGCACAGTGTTTGAAATCTTGGCGATTTAATGCTTCATGGGCCAATAAGTGTAATTCTTGTGCTGGTATCATGTTTGATTACTCAATTGCTTCACAAGTGTCTTTAAGTTTAAGCAGTGTAATACTGCTCTCTGAACATGCCTTCCGAAGGACTTCTGTGAATGATCGAACTATAGACTTCACTGTTCTCTCTTGAAACAGATCAACGTTATATACCAACTTTGCACATATATTTTCGTGCTCTACAGATATCCATAGCGCCATATCTAATACTGTACCGTCAAAAGGTTCTCTACCACGCCCTGTAGCTAAGTCGACAGGTGTGACCTCGACATTATGTAAAGTCAATTTTGTGTTGGGAAGCATGATTAACATGACTTGGAAGACTCGTGGTCGTACTTCGTGTTTTTCATGAGGGGCGAGTACATCGGCAATCATTCCGAAGGGCCAGTCAATATTATCTTTTGCATCTAGAGTGAGTTGGCGTATGGATTTGATCAATAGTGCGAATTCCTGTGTATCTTCAACAGATATACGTGCTGCCCAATTGTTTGCAAAGAAACCAAGACTGTTTCCATATTCCGGTTGTCTATTGTCCGCAGCAGTGCCAATAACAACTTCTTGTTGGGATGAGTAATGGGAAAGAACAATAGCCCAAGCTGACATAAGGACTGTGTATAGTGTGGTTCCTGTATGGCGGCTGAATTCAAGGACACCAATCTCTTGGGGGATCTGAAATATTTCTGATGCGGAACTACCTGTTTGATAGGTTTCTGGCCGGTTGCGCATAGGCAGAGTGAGCAGGGAAGGTGCGCCTTCCATTTTGTGCTTCCAGTAATTTATTTGACGTTTCACAGAGACATCAAGGATATGTTGGCGTTGCTGGTTAGCATAGTGGCGATATTGTCGTTGCAGTTCTTTTGGTAAAGTGACTGATTTATCACCATACATATGAGCATAACAAGTTGATAATTCATCCATTAGGATTCGAATAGAGCCGCCATCAGCAATCAAGTGATGCAAACAGATTGTTAAAACATGCTCGTCTGCTTTGAGAAGAATTAGGCTTACGTGAAACAGCCAGTCGCCAGAGACACCCCACGTACATTGTGAATTGCATTGTAACGTGGATAGTAATTGTTCATTTTGGTCTTCTTCAGCTATTGCAGAAAGGTCAATGAATTCAATTGGCAGAATGGAATCTTCTTCAAAATACCCAATAAATGAAGCTGTGTCCCAATCGAATCGACTACGAAGGATCTCGTGTCGTTTTGTTAGGTAATATAGCGCGTGTCTTAATGCCGCTTTATCGAGGTGACCAGTGAGCCGATAAGCACGGAAAAGGTTATAGTCAGCGGGATCTCCGTCAGCGCATAATTTGAGTAGCCTTTCTTGTTGAAGAGAGAGTGTAGTGTGACTATCCGACAACACGGGTGGAAGATTGTCAACGTCTCGTGGAACTTCATTAATGAGCTGTATAATTTGTTGAGTGAATTTATGAAGGGTGGGATTTTCAAAAAGCAATCGCAGAGGTATGGCAACCGCAATGCGGGTTGTAATTTGCGATACCGTGTCGACGGCTTTCATCGAATCACCACCGAGCTTGAAGAAATTGTCCGATGGATTCACTGTTTGGCATTCGAGCTGCGATTGCCAAACACTGCTGATATAGTCAGCTAATTTTAGATTTGTCGGGGAAAAGTTGCTGTGAATTGGGACCAATTGCTTCTCTTCTGTATTAGATACGTGTAATTGGGAGGTATTACTGGTAAGTAGTCTTCGTTTAAAATCGTTTAGAAATCGTGCTGCGATGGTGCCAGTTAGCACTCTATGATCGAAGGCTAAGGTGAGAGACATGGGATATCCATCAAGATCCTTGTCGCCTCCGATTCCTAGAATGGCGCATTGCCGCTTATTTAGCATGGGTTGAAAGTGAAGAACATTCTGACCAGACAGGTCGGAAACCGTAAAGGTTGCACCTGTAACATCTTCAGGACTTAACTTGTTTTCATGGTATCGGCTGACATAATAGGCGACAGCGGTTTCCACATTTTGCAATGTTAACTGATTTATTTGTCGAATCACGGGTACTCGCAGACCTTGATTCATGTCAATTGCGATGCCAATGTTCACAATGTTGTACCGATGGATTTTTTGTTTCTCATAATAAGAGAGTAATTGTGGCCAGTCTTGAAGTGTGATACCCAGTATCCACAAAAGGTAAGGGAACATTTGCCCACTAGAATTTGCATTATTTTGCAATTTTTCCCGTAACCTGGTGGAATTGAACTGCACAGTGACAGAACTGGGTAACGAGCCATTCTGAGCTTCAGAGAGAATGCGTATTTCAGCTTGTTTCGAAACTTCGATCGGTTCCGTAGTAATGATATTTTCAGCCAATGATAAAGTTTTATCTGACTCGTTGGGCTTGGTTAATACTGTAGCTGTAGGCGGCGATTGAATTTGTTCTTCTATAACCAAATGTTGCTTAAGGTGATCTAACGTTATGAGGCCACTGAGTCCTAATTTTAAAGGATCAATTTTGCGTTGTGCGAGATATGCGATAGCGGTCTTGGAGAACCTGACCGTTGTGTTATTGCTATCCTCCTGGAAGATGGATGCTTTGTGATCCTCCTTATTTTGGGCGGAAGTGGGCTCTTGGACGATTTCAGCTATAATATTTCCTACAGCGACCTCATCTCCTGCCTGATACCTCTTAAGCAGATATCCCGACAAGGGGCTATGGATTTCCATTATGGCTTTGGAAGCTTCTACCTGCGCAATCAGTTGCCCGGCATTGACATAATCTCCATCTTTTACTAACCACTCTGTGATTAGCATTGTTTCGTCATTGGCGCTTATCTTTTCAAGAATAACGGCATTTTTCATAATATACCTATTGCAGTCACATTAATTTCAATTAAAGACATTTATTGCTGAGACTTACTTTCTGGTATGTATGCCTTAAGAATACGTTCAATCAGCATGTCTTTTCCTGGAATCATAAGGTTCTCAAGGGCTTTACTTGCTGGTATCGCCATATTGGGAGGATATATGCGTACGATGCGAGGCAACAATTTGCCTAAAGTTTCAGTTAGTTGAGCAACGACTTCTGAGCCAAAACCAGCAAATCCCTGACCTTCTTCAACGATGATGGCAATTTTGCATTTTGATACGAGTTCGATATATGGGATGACACTAAACGGATATATCTGGAGTGGACAGATGACTTGAGCGATCACATCGTGTTCTACGAAAAGTTCTTCTGCTACATCCACCAGTAGATCGCTTAGTCCACCATAACCGAAGATTACAACGTCGACATTTACTGACAGAGGGTTTACGACTACTACGGGGAATAGATCGTCAGATGCATGGCTTGTGAATCCCAATGGAGTATTTCGAACACTTTTGGTATAGAGAATTTTGTTTTCAATAAGAAGAATAGGTCCTTCCTCTTGTTTTGCAAGTGCTTTATAGACTATTGCCGGATCTATAAGATTGTTGATTGCCAGTATCGTCAGTCCTGGTATTCCCATGAAGTGTTTTTCCAGAGTTTGGCTGTGAGTAGGCCCGTAACCGCGGCCAGCGCCCATTGGTGTACGGATCACTAACGGAACTTTTACCTGATCGTTGTACATATCTCTGAACTTGGCTGCGTGGTTCAATATCTGGTCAAATGCTAAAGTTAGGAAATCGCCGAACATGATTTCCACAAAAGGACGATATCCATACATAGCAAGCCCACATCCGATGCCTACAATAGCGCTTTCGGAAATGGGAGTATTTATGACTTGTCCGGGAAAGCTATCGGATAAGCCATCGGATATCTTAAATGCGCCTCCATAAGGGGCTTTCACGTCTTCTCCTATGAACAGGATATTTTTATCCTGTGCCATAATTTCCAAAAATGCGCTGTTGATTGCACGGGAGAGCCGAATCTTAGGTACTTGGTTAGGTAGAGGGTGGAATGTGGAGGATTGCGGTTGCAATTGTGCTTCAATGCCATAAAACGATGATGAGCGAGCTTGTTTTGCTTTTCTTATTGCCTCATTTACTCTTTCTTGAACTTTGGCGACTTCTTCCGCGAGTTCAGTTGCATGTTCACTCAAAATGACATTTATAGGATCGATGGTATTAAAGTGTTCTATTTCATCTATGCTTCTTAGATCATCTCCTT
Source organism: Photorhabdus sp. P32 (assembly GCF_038085095.1). Taxonomy (NCBI): domain Bacteria; kingdom Pseudomonadati; phylum Pseudomonadota; class Gammaproteobacteria; order Enterobacterales; family Morganellaceae; genus Photorhabdus; species Photorhabdus sp. P32. The sequence goes on from NZ_JAZGJN010000231.1 coordinate 25,837, forward strand.
TGGAGTGAGCTTTGAGACGGTAAGTGTCGATTTGTAGGAAAGCGGGATGTCCCTGGTTTCTGGTATAATTTATCAGCTCTTCGGTTTCAGTTATCAGATGTTTCCAGTTCCAAACATCAGATCTTGTATATCTCATTCCAAAAGCCTGTGCACGTTTGCTTATGCTGCCTGATAATGTTTCTGAGATATGAGTAGATTGTGCGTACTGATTGTTTTCTAATACGATCAATAGTGGTAAGTCCCACTTTGCTGCGATATTTAATACTTCATATACAACACCTTCACCAAGTGTACCATCTCCGATAAACGCTATTGATATGGTGTCGTCATGGCGTAACTTCTTGGCGAGAGCCACGCCGGTCGCTATCGGTAAGATTCCCCCTTGAATGCCGTTAGAAAAAAATCCCCCTTTGCATAGATGTTGACTTCCTCCTCGGCCTCCACATACGCCTGTTTCCTTTCCCATTACCTCTGCGATTAGTCCTGTAACATCGTCTGTTCGTGAAAGAAAATGACCATGACATCTGTGATTGGAGAATACCCAGTCATTTTTTTTCAGAAATTTGCATACTATGACTCCTGTTAATTCTTGCCCAATACATGTATGTACTGTTCCGTGCAACTCGCCAGTAGAATAAAGGCGTAGCAATGCTTCTTCCGTTTTTCGTATTAGCAGAGATGCCCGTAAGATATCGTTGTCCATGATTCATAAGCCCTCATTCATCGTGATTCGTTGTTTTATGAGCGTTCATAAGTGGAATCTGATGTAACAATATTTCTTGAGTCGTATTCAAACCGGCCCATTGCTTGTGAATAAGCTTTTAGCTCTTCAAAGCGTTGGCTGAGAAATGCGCTGCGTTCCTCTTCATGAATTGAATCGGCATTGCAATCTGTAAAACAATTGGGCGTTTCATAGAGTCTGACGTGATGAATTTTGAGGCTATTCCATTCACTAAAAAGAACTTCCATAGTGAGGAATATCTCTTTTGCAATATTCTCAACGGTTGGATTGCAGTACTCCCCACTAGGATTTAGGCTCATGAGTCTGAATTTACTGCGCGTGGCATGAACAGCGGATATAAAATCTGCATCCTTGGGATTAAGAATCGAGGCGTGATCCAGATACTCATCAATCCATGCTGCGCCGATACGCTTTATTTCTTTGAAATCTATCGCGTATCCAATTGGCTGCATCTGTTCAAATGAGAAAGTCAGTTCATACAGATAGGTATGTCCGTGGATATTGAAACATTTAACCCTCTCGTTCATTACGCGATGAGCGGAGTCAAAAGAGCCTTTGCGCGTAATATATTGAATTGTCATGCAACACCTCTAATCAATTCATAGAACTCTTGCTTGGCAGGTGAATTAGCATCGGCGAATACACCTGAGAACATTTGTGTTTTCATCCGGCTTTCCTGGTGGCGTACACCTCTGCAACTTACACAGTTGTGTGATGCCTCGATCAAAACGGCGACACCCTGATTTCTTTCACAGACTTGGTTTATTGCATTGTGGATTGCTGCTGTTAACCGTTCTTGTATAAGCCCACGTCTGCCAAAATGTTCGACGATTCGATTTAACTTTGATAGGCCAAGAACACGCCCATGTTGATTTGGCATATAGGCAACGTGAACATAGCCTCTGATTGCTTGATGATGGTGAGAGCACATGGAGTCGAGGGCGATCCAACCATCGAATACAATGCCATCGTAATTATCTGCTGGAAATGTGGTGATAGGCCCCATTGGTTTATATCGGCCTTTCCATAGATCAAGGACATAAGCTTTTGCAACACGTCTCGGCGTATCTTTCGAATTAGGATCATTTTGCCAGTCAACGCCAAGAGCGGTCAGGAATTCTCCGAATGATATAGCAGCTTTATCTATAATAAGGTTAAGTTCAGTTTTGGTCAGAGCTTCATTGGGGCCATGTAATTCACGCTTTTTGGCTAATTGCATGGATATTCCATCTGCAAATCCATGTGTGGTGATTTCCAAATCTCCTGGTTCCATAAGAGGTACCTCGTTATTGTCACTAAGTGGTTTCGTTATGATTCGTTTAGAGAAACTTACATTGCCGTTTAACGGACCGATATTTAGACCTTTGCTATATAAATCTTAAATAAAATAGTGGCCGGTATCATGACCTTTGCAGTCATCCTTAAGACCTTTTAAGTCTTAATTGGGTGGAATGATATTGGGATTCGTGTTTTTTAGTTCCACTTAGTTGTGTTGTGAAATCGCACATTAAGTTAGATATTTAGATATGTTGTACCGCTATTGCAGTTTCTTTTAATTTCTTGATATGAATATTTAATATCTATCTTTCTAGAGCGTAGTTAAAGAAAGAATGAGTCTTATTTATTGTTATTGTAAATGTATTGACGTACAGTTTGGTGCTTATTTATTAGATAAATTAATTAAATTTTGGGATGGTATCCAGATAGAGAACGGTTTCATAACTGTCAGAGACTATTTTTTGCCAAGGTTAGGCAAATCTTGTCCAGTGATCGGTTATCGCATATTTACTAAAGGAGGCTTTATGTAATTCGGAATTGTTAACATGGGAGATGTTACCCCCTGATTTAACCTACGGGACAATACCAACTTAAAGCTGAACGCCTTTAGATGATCTGAAAGAACAAATAAGGGGGTGTTCAGAAAGAATAGGCATAAGTCTGTTTAGCGAAAGATGGAGGTTGCATATATATGAAATTACGACATTTACGGTGTTTTGTGGCAGTAGCAGAAGAATTACATTTCGCTAGAGCTGCGGAGCGCCTGCATATAGAACAATCACCGCTATCAAGGATAATTAAAAACTTGGAAGCTGATCTTGGTACGATGTTATTCGTGCGTACCACAAGGAGTATCCGGCTCACACGGGCGGGGGAAATTTTACTGGAGCAGGCGCCTCGCATCTTTTCCGTACTTGGTCAGGTTCGTGATAGTGTGAAAGCAGTTTCGGCCGGATTCCACAGTCAACTCCGTATTGCGTTATCTGATGGCGTTACACCACCCAAATTAGCCGAATTGTTAGCAAAATGTCGTGAGGACGAGCCAGGGATGGACATTCGCTTACATGAGATACCTTTAGCTCAACACATGAATGGATTACGTGACAACCTTTTTGATGTGGGCTTTGCTCAATCTATGGCAGTAGGAGATGGCATTATTGCCATGCCGGCTTGGTATGATTCATTAGTGGCGGCTATTCCTGTCAGGCATCCGCTTTTGGCATACAAAGTAGTGCCGTTGGATGAACTTTTGCGCTATCCATTAATCATCTGTGGTCAGGGGGTATATGAGGGATGTTTGGAGCCAGTGCTGTCCATATTCCAAAATGCAAAGTTAGCGCCATGTATATCCGAAAAGGTTGCCAGCTTTGACCTTTTGTTAACTTTAGTGGCTGCTGGGTATGGGATTGGCGTGGCGGGAGAATCACAGCTCAATTTGACTCGGCATTGGGATATAGCCATAAGACCATTTGCTGGTGGTATTCCTAAGCTGGCGACGTATATGCTTAGGCTTGATGCTCCGTTAACAGAAGAACTTGCCCGGTTTGAAGAAAGAGTTGTAAGTTTGTACAGTAATGTTTGTTGATCTTATTAGGGGAAAGGACCTTTTAGGGCTCTCCATACTGATTAAAATGCTATTCGCAATCTTCTAAATTTGTAGAGAATTGCGAATTTCTGGCAAATATTTGACCATTTTTTTCCAATACCCAATGAAAGTTTTTATGCTAACCAGAGTCGGGCACTTAAGGTATCTATCTTAAGAAAGCATTGGATAATCAGCTTGGTTTGATGAGTGATAAGTAGATGTAAGAAGTTAAAACTGGATAGTTAATTTAATAGCGTGTAAAAATCTTTATTGTGTGTGTATTTAGACAAAAACCGCTAACGGGAGTGTGTTCTCCCGCTGGTTTTATAACTGTAAATAGAGTACTTACTGTATAATATTTGAAGTGTTATTATTTAGTTATTGTTTTTCCTTATTAAGAATTTTTTCATACTCCTCCCAAACGACAGACAATGGTGAACTTAAACAGCAAATGGATATTGAACCTCCTGATGGAGGGTGATATTCATATTTAGATCTCCCACGATAGACTCTTATAGGTAAATTGTTATCAGTGGGATTCTTCCTTTTTCTTCTTAACATCATTCATAACCTCAACGTATATTGTTTAAATTATGTATTTAGAATAAAAGTGAGATATTTATACAATATTAACTTCATAAACATATTTTTTTTGTAAAAGATAACAAATGAAAAT
>NZ_JAZGJN010000232.1:0-30168 GCF_038085095.1 Photorhabdus sp. P32
TTGATAATAAATTTATTATCAATTGTTTTTATTCCATTTAAAGAGCGGATTACATTATTCTTAACTGTTTCGGAAATCCTTGTAGGTAAAAAACCATCATCTAATTCGATTTCAGTTATCATTATCTACCTCTATATCTTTAAGAAATTCTTCTATTGGCATATTTAAAATTGTTAATATTTGAAGGAGTTGATATAAGGAGATGTGTTGTCTACCATTCTCAATTCGTGATAAGGTTGCCCTATCAATGCCAGTAGCATTTTGGAGATCGTTTTGACTGAGACCCTTCTGTACCCTTGCAACGAGCAATCTACTACCAATTATAGATGCGAAAGATTTTCTTTTTATTTTCATCCACCTATCAACTCTTTAAGTGATTTTGGGTAAGATGTTAACAGGCAATGGTTAGTTGGGGAGTGACAGATTATCACGACTATGAGATGCTATGTTTAAGTGAATATTGAAAAGTGTGGTTACATTAAATGAGTTATTCGGATCAATTTCTTAAAGCTTTAGGGATAGTTGATATTTCAACTAAGACTTATAACGAGATAAGCAAACGTACAAAAATTCCGATTGATAGACTCAAGTATTATAATCAAAGAAACATTATGCCGAGTGGTAAGGATCTGACGATCCTTTGTGATGTATTCAATTTATCACCTATCTATTTGCAATTGATGATGGGTCATATGGATATGCATACCTTAGAAATAATCCAGGAAAATGCATCTTTCATCTATGATAAGATTAGAACTTCGGAAAAGAATAATTTAGATTTTAGTAGTAATGAATCGGATATTGAGGTGGTTTTACAAACCAATAATGGAAAATTATATAATGGTGATTGTTTAAATGTCACTAAGAAAATTCAATCTGATTCGATTGATATGATATTTTCTGATCCTCCATTTAATCTTGATAAATTATATCCTTCAAAAATGAACGATAATTTAAAAGAAGAGGAATATATCAAGTGGACACATCAATGGTTAAATGAATGTATTCGTACTTTAAAACCAGGAGGTGCATTGTTTTTATGGAATTTACCAGTATGGAATAGTAAAATAGCGAACTTTTTGCATGGTAGGCTTAATTTTAAGCACTGGATAGCGGTAGATATGAAGAATAACATGCCTATCCAAGGTCGTCTGTATCCTTCTCATTATTCTCTCTTATATTTTATCAAAGGGGAAAAAGCTAATACATTTGAGCCAGATAGATTAGCAGCACAAACTTGTCCAAAATGTTTTGGTGATCTTAAAGATTATGGTGGATACAAAAGTAAAATGAACCCTTTTGGCATTAATCTTACTGACGTGTGGTATGACATTCCTCCTGTTAGACATAAAAAATATAAGAAAAGAAATGGGGCTAATGAGTTAAGTATAAAGGTTTTAGACAGGGTTATAGAGATGGCAACAAAGGAAGGGGATCTTATTTTTGACCCGTTTGGTGGTTCAGGTACAACCTATGTTATAGCTGAGATTAAAAATCGTAAATGGATCGGTTCCGAAATTGATAACTGTGAAATAATCAAAGAGCGATTTGATAATATCTCAGAAGATAAAGAGCATTTAATTGAAGTACGTGGAAAGCTTAACTCCTTGTTCCCATCTACTATAAAAAGAGAAAGAGAGAAACGGGGGCTTTGGACTGTAGAAAGCGTCAGGGGTAGTAATAAGGAAAGAAGAGATGACAATGAGCGGTTGTTTTTTCTTCAAGATGAAGATAATTAATTTTTGAAGAGCTTTAGTGATAGGGACTGTAAGGTATACAGTCCCTTTGAATTTAATTGAAAGAAGGATCATATTTTTATATTAATTATTTTTGTCGTAACCTTCTCAATTTCATAGATTCCAGAGAGAATAATAATAGGCTTGTGCTGTAAATAAATCCCGGATTCGTCAGTAATTTTAGACTCAGTGCTTCAGGATGTTCACTAAGGAAATGGAAAACATACACCAAATATACTGCTAATGCAGCCGTCCCTATTGTAGGTCCTATATCTCCTTGATCATGAGGCTCTAAGTTCACATTAAATCTGAAAATTAGCCATTCATATCCCCAAGTTAGAAGCGCCGCTATTATCATTGCAGCTAATAAATATGTTATATTTTCTACGGAAGGATTTTTTAGTACCGTATTTTCTTAAAAAAATTCACAAGCAGTTAATCCTAAAAATATAAAGTAGAGGGGCCTAGTGCTAAATTTATCGAATATTTTTAATAGAGTGTCCATATTTACTTGCCACCGTTGTGGAATAATTAGCTTGAACTTGTTAATACTTTATCATTATTTTCCTGTGAAGTTAAGGTTTTAGCAGTAGTCGAGTTGATAAAACTTCTCTCTGTAAGGTATGGTAATATCCTGTTTTTAAATGTTTTTTTATTAATTGCCATGATTATGAGTACCTGCGTGTTTAAGATAAGTATTGCCATTATTGTGTTTATTTCTTAATCTCTGGCATGGTTGATTCCCATGTTTTCTTCATGTTCGATAATCACCTATCGGGGCTGATGGTATCAATCATGGTATATCAACAAATTTACATTATATTTATTGTTAGTTAACAATGGGATAATTGCGATGTTCGAGTCCGGCCTTCGTACCATTAGCAAGTTTATCAATGTTTATTCAAGTCTAAAATTTCCCTGAAAACCCCACTAAATCAAGATATTTCGTTATCCTGATGTTTACTGTAGTCCGTTGCAATCAATATGTAGCAAAGGGCATAATTAGGGACACCTACACTTCGATTTTAAATGTGTCCTCAAAGTGAAACTAAACGTCCGCTAGATCGGAGTTGCCAAGCTCAAAAAGAAAATCTACAAAATGATTGGTGGTGGGTTGTATCTTGAGGTCACGGTTAAGCTCCAAATATTGGAGTATGGAGTACAGACGACTCGGAAATAGAAAGAAAAACTCCTTGTTTTTGGTTGTCTGAGCAACGTGACATTTGCTGAGGTTTTATCCAAACATGATGAAGTAAAAAAGCTACTGGGACAGGGGATTGATCAAAAAGCCGAACAGAAGGAAGCACAGGCCGAAATGGTGTGGCATATACCTTTGAAACTATCGGCTCGTGAGTGTTACGCCAGCAATAAGCGCTGGAGCGAATTACAGCTTGTGCGGGTTTCGCTATCTTAAGCTCTGTATATTTTCTCGTATATTGGATTGGCAGATATTCGCAAGCTCAAAACCAGTAATCTATTAGCTCCGATTAAATTGGTTGATGCCAGCGGTAAGTATGACGTTGCGCAGCGTTTGCAACAGCGCGTCACGGCGATTATGCGCTATGTAGTCTAGAATGATTACATTGATTCCAATCTTGCCAGTGGTATGGCCGGAGTGCTGACATCAACTAAAACGCGACACTACCCGGCGTTACCTTTCAGCAGTTTCCCTGAGTTCCTTGCTCGTCTGGTTGCGTATCATGGCTACATGATGATGCGTATTGCGTTGCGATGGTTTTAGAACGATGGAGCGTGGTGCTTTAGGCGAGTCAGGCCTATGGAGTGATGACGCTATGGAACGGCAGTTAAGCCACTCTGAGCTGAATAATGTTCACGTGGCTTATATTCGAACATTTAGATGAGTGCAGGATGGTTGTTCAGTTGTGGGCTGATTATCTCGATGCAAATAAAAGAAACAAGCATCGTGCCCTATGATTTTGCTCGTACAATAAGGATGAATATTTCACATTAATGCATTTAGTAATAAAAAAGCTTATAAGAATGCATTACAAATGCAATTGTTTGTGGCTCATTTAGAATAAGTATACTAACTATCTTGATTTTTCATATGAGGTGTGTTAAGGGTTGTTCTTTGGTAACCTGAGTTACTTTTAATACCTTATGCATAATAACTGGCGATACTATGGAAATATCAAAAAATAAAGTTTGGGAAAGTAAGGAATGGGAAGGGCATATAAATGACTTGCTTAGAATCAAATATGGTGAAGAAAATTATATCCCTATTCCTGATTTTCATAATGGGGATGCTGGTATTGAAGGGTATTGTACTGAAGGTTATGTATTTCAATCTTATTGCCCTGATGAGGCATGCCCAATGGATAAGCTCTATGAAAAACAGAGAGATAAAATGACTGCTGATGTGGCCAAGTTTATTTCTGATAAAAGTGGTTATTTAAAACAAATTTTACAGAACACTAAGATTAAGCGTTGGGTATTAGTTGTTCCAAGGCATGTGTCCAAACATTTAGTAATTCATGCTTCTAACAAAGAAAGCGAAGTAATAGCGGCACAACTACCTTATGTTGATAATGACAATTTTAAAGTATTAATATGGGATCGGGATACTTTTAAAAGGGAAGAAAGTGAATTGATAAATAGAGGAATGAGATTGTTAAAAGTCGAAGTCCCTAATGTCGATATGTCAGAAGTAGAAAAAATCAGAGATAATGGTAGTGAGTTTGTCGATAATATATCACGGAAACTAAGGAAGTTAAGGGATGATGATGATCAAGTACAGTCTGCAACGACTCATTTGTTGAAAAATATAGTTATGTATAAAAACGTTATGAGTGACCTTAAGGATAACTATCCTGCTCTTTATGAAAAGATTGCAAATGGAGTGTTAGATCGAGAGCAAGATCTTTCTCTTGCTTTTTTTGATTCAGAGGTTATGACCCCGATCCAACAAGTAGATATTTTAAATAATAAGCTTGCAGAAACCAGTTGCTTGCACCGAGATAATTTAAAATGTATATCCACGGGTGTTGTTGGAGATTGGCTAATGCGTTGTAATTTGGATTTTTAATAATGGATATATTACAAGAAGTTCCAGAGAAAATGACTTTTAGTTCAGTGGGGGCACCTGTAGAACCTGAGCTAAGGCCAATTTGGAGGATTTCATTACTTGTATTAATTCTTAGTAAATTGTGCCGAGGTTCAACGGCGAGCATGAAGAAAATACAAGTTCTGTACTCTAGCGGAAAAAAGGGGAAGGTATTTGAGTGAAAGGGGGGATATTAATATACGCTTTGATCCTCTTTTGGATAGAGCTATATCTCTCGGTATAGCTGAAGGGATTTTAGAACTAGATACGGCTAAGAGTATTACCCTTACTAATAAAGGCGATCTTTTTTCAAAGAAAATATATAAAGATGATACCATGTTTATTTTAGAAAAAAGCTTTGTTGAGAACTTTAATAAATTAGAGTTTTCAGATAAGAAAATAGATCATTTGTTATATAAGGGAATAATATGAGTAAACTTAGAATTGACAGATTAATAATCAGAACGGATACAACTGACGGGATGTACGGTATAGAGCTTAATTTTAAGCTTGGTTTAAATATAATTAGTGCAGAGAACTCCTTTGGCAAGTCTACATGTATCCAATCCATAATTTTCGCCCTTGGCCTGGAAGGCGCATTAGGGCCATCTAGAAATAATCCTTTAAAATCGGTGCTTACAACAAAGCTTAGAAACGACAATGACGTCGAAATTCCAGTCAAAGAATCTAAAATTTATCTCCAAATATCAAATGAAGCTGGAGACACTATAACATTACTTAGAAAAAGCGATGTTGAAGCTTCAAAGGTAGTCTCTGTGTTTAATGGGGCATTTGATACGATAAATTCTAGTAATTTTACCGATTATTTTTTAAAGGATCCTGGTTCCGCGAAACGAGAAAGAGGTTTTCATCATTATCTAAGCGATTTTCTTGGTATCAATCAACCTCAGGTTATTAAATATGATGGAAGTAAATGTCAATTATATCTTGAGTCAATATTTTCTGTTAATTATGTAGAGCAAACTCGAGGGTGGGGAGGAATCCTTAATGTTATTCCAACATATCTTGGGATAAAGGATTTATCTCAAAATATCATAGAATACACTCTCGATTTGGATGTTAGAGAAATAAGAAGAAAAAGAGAAGTGTGTTTGGATGATAAGAAGAACTTAGAGGCTAAATGGGGAAATACTCTCGCTGAGTTAGAATCTAATGCAAAAGTTTATGGATTTTTTGTATCAGCCAGAATACCTGATAAAATTACTGCTAAGTCTCACATTTATCAAGATAGCGATTTATATACTTTTGATGATGATAACAATGAAGTTTCTTTACCTCTCAAAATTGCTCTTTTGGAAGCGCAATTAAATGAACTGAGAGCGAAGTTGAGAGATAGCTCTGTCGATGATAATTCTGGGGTTGATTTAGCATTAGAGCAATTAAAAACAACTCTAATTAATCATGAAAATGCTCTTGCAACATTGATCGCTGATTTGGAAATGAATCAGGAGTACATTCGCTCAATCAATAAAAGCCTAACGGATACTAAAGAAAGTTTAAGAAAATATAAGGATATTGAGAAATTACAACAATTAGGTTCACAAGAAAAATTCAAATTTATTGAAGATACTTGCCCAACCTGCGATCAGTCAATTAAAAATACATTGTTACCAACTGTACTGGAAAGGAAGACTCTTACAATAGATGATAATATTAAGTATTTAGAAAAAACTCAGACGGTATTCGAAAGCTTGGTGAAAAGTGAACGATTGAAATATGAAAGAAAAGAGATTGCTGTTAATCTTGCAAATGGTAAGGTTAAGGCGTTGCGTTCAGAGATTAAGGCGTTGCAGCGTAGTCTTTTATCTCCTGTTGATGCTGAGATTAGAGAGTTAATTAGAAAGGAAGTGGGTTTAGAGAAAGATATTGATAATTTAGTTACTCTTACTCAGTTTGAAAATGACAAAAAAGACACCCTCAATGCTGTGCTGGTTGATTGGGGGAGCAATAATGCAAAATTGAATAACCTTCCCTATGATGGGTTTAGTTATAAAGATAGGTTTAAAATTAAGACATTAAAGGATTCGTTTAAGTCTAATCTTAAGGATTTTGGTTATAGAAGCACGCCAATTAATGATTTTGATTTATCTACTAATAGTTATAAGCCTACATTGGATGATGTTGATATTGGTTCCGAAGCGTCTGCAAGTGATAATATTAGAGTAATATGGTCTTATTTATACTCATTGCTTATGCTGGACGTGGTTGCAGAGAATATATCAACAAATCACTTGGGGTTGCTGATAATGGATGAGCCGCGCCAACAAGAGACTAAGGATGTAAGTTTTAAAACGTTTATGAAAAAAGCATCAAAGTCACACATTAAAGGGAAGCAAATAATCATTGGGACTAGTGAAAAATATGAAGATTTAATTAATATGTTGAATGGTTTGGTGGCTAATATGTTGCATTTTGATAGTAGCATTATACGTAAGTTAAATAAGGCAGAATGATATGCCAATGTAATTTGTAGGGTTAGTAGTCCGGTTAAAAAATATAGTCCCGGTAACCTCTAAATAAGTCGTTAAGCGCCGCGATTGGGCGGTGTTTATCATATTCTTGCAGCATCAGGCGTTCTGCATACGCCACGACACATGTCGGCAGACACGAAACACAACAAACAGTGCCATAGGGCGCTTATTTTTTTATTGCGTCACCACCGCTGGCGCTCTGTGCTTTCCCCACCTAGCCTATCCGCTTCATGGTGCGGTTTTAATACAGCTGCATGGACAGGTTCAGGCCGCACCGTGATTGGCGCGAGCAAGGGTTTATGAAGCAGGAAAACGCATGCAAAGCCATGCACCTTTATGCATGCATGGCTTTTTTCAGGAAAAATGGCGGGATTTTCGGAGATTTTTACACGGGCTCCTGGCTCCTGTCCGACCAGTTCAGCCTCACGGAGTGTGTACTAGCTCAGATCTAATCGCGACTAATACACCTTAAACCTGACGTGAATCACATTCCTTGCCCAACCGTTCATACATGCTCATAGCAGATTCATCTAACTGTAATCTATTCAGCAAGTAAACAGCCGTTATCTCTTGAAAATTGGTTTCTTTTGTTATAGTCACAACAACAATCATTTAAACAACTTTTTGATTTTTCTTTTCCATTTGATAGCGAACAGGACGGCTGAGCTTGTTCACTTGTCCCTCATCAATCGCTCGATTCAACCATTCTTTCAATTGAGATTTATTCAGACCAGTGTTCTCGATAAGGGTATCAAGTGTAATTGGGCTTACTGCCAATCGCTGGAGCTCAGTAATAAACAATTGATAAAAATCCACAGCTTGCATTATGGTCTGTTCTGCTTCTGCTTCTGCTTCTGCTTCTGCTTCGTGATCGATTGAACCTTGGATTTCATCTTGCTCGATTGAATGAGCAGCAACTATTCGATTTTCCGCTACCTCTAGATCAAATTCCGATGCAGGTTTCGCAAATAATTCTGACTGTGCTGGCATGGAAAATAGATCAACCTGTTCAGCTTCTTTTTGCGAAGCAGTAGAGTTTTTTGCGGAGAATAAATCGGAAACCTTAAGGTTGTGGACATCTGCTTCACACCAATATCCCCCCTTCGCAACTAAATCAGTATTTGCCGCGCTACTGTCATTCGTTGGTTTTACCCATAATGGCACCCAACACTTTTTCAGGTTTTCTTCTGCCCCGCTTAGTGTGCCGCCTTTTTTTCCCGAGTGAATTACCAGCGAGCTGTCTGCCAAGCAATAGATATATTTGTTTCGGGCCATAGCGTTTCCAGTGTTGAAGCCAGCCTCTGGGTAAAAGGGTGAAATCAGCATTACGCTGCCATTCATCAAACCTTTGCGCCATTTTGCGCTGGTAGCGGCTTTCAGTAGGCTATCTGCCAGTACCCCAATAACAGGGCCGCCACTGAGCATTGCCCCCACCATAGCCGTCTCATCCACACCACGGGCGCCACCGGATACAATCGCAATGCCCTCTGATGCCGCTCTTGAACCAACCAGCTCGGTATAAGACAAGTCCGCATCGTTGGCTTCACGTGAGCCAATAACCGCTAAACCACCAGCATTCAGCAAAGCTTTATTACCGCAACCAAATAACACAGGCGGCGAGTCGGTTTTCAATTGTTGTTTTAAGCGCTTGGGATATTCAGGGTCAGAGCGGGTAACTACCCAAAGACCTGCTCGATGCCATTTTTCAACGGCCAACGCTAGGCTGTGGCCACGATTCAGTAACTGTATAATTCGTTCTGTGCTGATGCGGGAATCTTGCCAGTTGCTTAGTATTGACTTAGGTTCAGATACCAATAAGTCTGCTGGTGTTGTGGATTTTTCTTTCAGCCATAACGCAAACCTACCCCATTCAGCATTAGTGAGGGGTTTGGCATCATCACTGCTCGTCTTGGAAAAATAACTAGTGAGCAATAATGTGGCTTGTGCTGTTGGCGATAAATTCATGAGTCTTTCACCGAAGAAGAGGCAAGTGCTGCGGGATATACAATACCACTACCCGCTTGCTGTAACAAAGCTGCAATAACAGTAAGAGTCCAACCAGAGTCAACGATGTCGTCGATAAGGAGTACTGGTTGATTACGTACAATTTGTGTTATCTCAAAAACACCGTCAAGGTTATGGCATTGATGAAAACTATTTTGCTGTTCCTTTTGGGGCTGGTTATCTTGAACTTTTGCTACCGCATCAACAAATGTCAGGTTCATCCTTTGTGCTAGCCGACGTGCAAATGCAGGGACTAAATTCGGGTGTCTTAAGGAAGGTACACAACACACCCAAGTTGGACTAGGATGAGGCTGCCAACGTTGTGAGATCATTTCAGCCATAGCATCAACTAGTTCATCAGAAAAGTAACCCGAATGTTTATTTTCAATAACAGTTTTCCCCCAACCAGCATCTCCCCATCGAGAGAGAACCCTACCTGGCTGAGCAACTAAGCAACCTAGCTGCCGTGGAAAACAATATGTAGGAAAGGCTCGATTAGAGGTTGCTACCTGTTTTCTTGGCTGGATAACCATTTCGGCATGTTTAAGAAAAGTGCTTGCCTGATGAACTGACACTGGGTCAAAAGTCTGATTGACAACAGGCTGGCCGATGCATGACGAGCATTTGCCACAAGGTGTAGGGTCGTAATCATCTAGCACTCGGCGCAAGAAGGTCATCTTACACCCGGTATCTGACAGATAGGTTTGCACTTCAGCCCATTCTTGTTGACGCTGGCTGGTAAGGTGAGCGATACGGGTGCGATCCATAGCATAAGGCACAGGTATTCTGCGCCATAAGTTTCCGACTTTAATCACAGGAGCGGGGTTTTCTACACTTAGTAGTTTTAATACCTTTTCAATCTGTCCATAGCGTAGGTTGGTTTGTTCTTCAATGCTACGAAGCGATAAACCATCACTATTAGCGAGTACTTGCAAAATTTCGTTTACCTGAATTTCTGAGGGGAAGGCCGAATTCCTGAAAAACTCATGAATATCTTGATCTTCTGCGCCAGATATCAACACGCCAATAGCATTGTCGATACCACGCCCTGCGCGGCCGACCTGCTGGTAGTAAGCCACGATGGAGCCCGGTGCTTGATAGTGAATCACAAAGCTTAAGTCCGGCTTGTCGTACCCCATACCCAATGCAGTAGTTGCCACCAGCACCTTAAGTTGATTGGTTAGCAATAACTCTTCAAGATGCTGTCGGTAATCGTTACTGTTTTCAAAACCCTCAGCCTCAATACTGCTATGGTAGGCTCTGGCGTTGATGCCATTGGCGCTCAACCAATTTGCTACCTGTTCGGCATCACGCACCGTTAAGGTGTACACAATGCCAGTACCATGTAAGGTGGGAATCACTTGCGCCAACCAAGCTAAGCGGGAGGATTGATCGGGCAGCGCTATGGTTTGTAGCGAGAGGCTTTCACGGATCAGTGGACCACGCTGGATCTGGATATTACCCAGTTGTGTTTGGATATCAGCCACCACGCGGTTATTGGCAGTCGCAGTTGTGCCTAATACCGGTGTATTAGGCGGCAATTGGCGCAGAATATTTACTATACGCCGATAGTCCGGGCGGAAGTCATGACCCCAGTCGGAAATACAGTGGGCTTCGTCGATCACCATCAAAGCAATACGGTCAGCAATAGGATGAAGCACGGTTTCAATGAAGTTATCGTTGGCGAGCCGCTCAGGAGAAATCAGCAGACAATCTATTTGATTATTTATAATTCTTTGTGTCATTGCCTGCCAATTCGCTGTATTGGTGGAATTCATGGTCTCGGCTACGATGTGCAGGCGCTGGGCGGACTCAATTTGGTTACGCATTAGGGCCAGCAAAGGAGAAACAATAATCGTCGGCCCCATGCCGCGATCACGGAAGATTTTGGTGCTGATAAAGTAAACTGAACTTTTACCCCAGCCAGTACGCTGTACTACCAACAGTTTCTGCCGTTGGTTAACCAAAGCATCAATAGCTTCCCACTGACCATCGCGAAACTCAGCATTTGGATCGGCCAGTGCAGTTTGTAGCAGTTGTTGGGCCTGAGCTCGATTCATTATTACTCCTTGTTTATATAATTAGCTCGCTATTCATTAGTTTAGATAACCCTAATCACTTTCAGATTCATGTTCCGAATAATGCACTTTGTGAGGCAGTGTTGCCTGACGGCATAGGGACTGTTTACTCATTTCGTTACTCGTTTTTTGATAATTCCACTTTGGAGTTATTGTAAATGATGATATGTCTTCACTGGCAACTCCTTGGCTACATCACGAAACCAAGGCAAGCCATGCCATACTGCTGGATCGCCAATTATGAAAATGTGTTTTTTTGCTCGAGTCAGCGCAACGTTTAACAGATTCGGCTTGCTGGCAGCCCATTTTGCGCCGCCATCATTATCTTCGTCGCAGCCCAAAACAAAAATGACAATATTGTTTTCTTTGCCCTGAAAAGTATGCACTGTACCGATACAGTTTTTTTGCCATACATTAAGCTCTTTTCGGGTTATCAATGGCATAGATTGCCGCCAGATAGCCAAATCGCGTTTTTCCAGTAACTCACAAAGTGCGGATTTAACCGCCTTGAACGGTGTAATAACGTAAATCGAATGGAGCGAGACATTAGCAGCAAGCAGTTGGTCTAATAGCCTGAGCAAATATTTACCGTGGCTGTCACGATATTGTTTTTCACCTGTTCCCCCAACCGATGCCAGCCAATGATTTTCCAGAATGCTGTTCACAGGTTGGCAGCGAATCTTGTCCGCATCAAGCCCATGAATCATGCGGCCATTGTAGGTCATCCTATTAGCTAAACTAAACATCGGTTCAATACAACGACGGTGTACCCACAATGGAATACCTAACCAGATCAGGTTGTTCATTACTTCTAATTCACATCCCCAATGATTGACGCGATCAGCAACCTGCTGCACTGAAAGTAATCCTGGATTCCAGTCTTTGGCCTTTTCATTCAGAGCATCTAGGCAAAGACGCTCAACCAACGGCGGAGGGGTCGTAAATACCGGTTCAATCTGCAAAGGGTCTCCAACGACCAATACTCGTTTTGCCCGCCAGAGTCCCCCGACAGCTTGTTGTGGAGGTGCCTGACCGGCTTCATCGATCATTAACCAACCGAATTCTTCGCTTTCCACTCCATGAAACATGCGCCCCATAGATGAGAAAGTTGTGGATAATACGGGCACAAACATAAACAGCGTTTGCCACCAGCGTATAGGCGTGATTTTGGAATGAGGTTGTGCTAAAAAAGCCGCGAGATTAAATATTATGCAGTCTTTAAAACGAGGTACTCCCAGTGCTTCATAAAGCCAAGCCTGATGAAGTTCCATCGCTGTGATAAATAATGTGGAACGTTGACGATTTATCTGTGCGTTTTGCCAAAAGGCCGTTCGTTGTAATGTTGCATCAGTGATAGGTTGGTTGATATCTGGCAATGTGATATCGGAAAACTGCTGCTTCAAAGTTTGCAGGGAACGATAGTCATTCTCCCGTTGTTGAATAATTTTTTCGATATCCTGTTGTAAGGTTCGCTTTTTTTCAGTTATGTCATTAACTGACTTGCGTTGCTCCGCAACATGCTGGGCTTGCTCGGCTTGCAACCCCATCAGTCTTAATACCTCGTGTTGTGCACACCGCAACGTTTCTTTATACTCATGCACTCGCTTGCGATTCATCAGACGCATTAGCCATCCTGGCGCATCACTTTCGATAATTTTTTGTTGCTGTTCCGCATGTTGGAGCTGTTTTCCTAATACGTCCTGTTCTGTTTTCACCTGTTCCAGCCTGTTAAGCTGTGTTGCGTACAGTTCTTCTGTTTGCTTCAGCTTTAGTGATAACGTGTCGAGTGAATTGTCATGCTGTTTTTCTATCAGATGCACAAACATTTCTAGTTGTTGTTGAAGTTTTTTTGTTTTTTCCAGACATACGAGGAAGCGTTTTTTAGCGGTGGCGAAAGAGATAGGGTTGTGATAATGCTTCCAGCGCCAAAGACTGAGAAAATTCTCTTCAGCGGGACGAGAGGCTTCAGTTGGGGTATCACGTAAAAAATGTTCATCAAAAAATAAGCGCTGAGAAAATTTAGTCCGGTTCGGTTTTTTGCCCAGAGCGGCGGAAATGATCCCCCAGCATTGTTTCTCTTTCTTCAATGGACGATAGAGGTGATAGGTTTTAACTTTTCCCTGACTATTTTTACTTTTTTTATGTTCGCGCTTTGGGCGGTTTTCGGCAGCTATCTGGTTTGCGGTTGGCGCTAAATAGTCAAGCGATTGGAATTCTTCAGCCAATGATTTCTTTTGCGGTAATTCTTTTGATATGTTTTCTGCTGCTGCGTTGTTGGATGACGCAATGATCATTTCGAAACCAGTGAGTTCATTCACAATAAAACCGGAATTGTCCAGTGTGTCATCGACTTTTTGATAACGCGTAAGTATCTTCGCTCGTTCAACAATGTTATGTGCTACTAGATCGCGCAGAAGCGTCGTTTTTCCAGTTCCCGGAGGGCCGTTGACGGAAAGCAGTCCACCGTCAGCGAGTTCTTCTATCGCCGTATTAATAGCAAATTGCTGCATTAGCGACATGGCATGTGTGGGGTCGGAAGGCCAGCGTCCAAGAGGCATCTTCGCTGGATGCAGTTGCCTGATAATGGAGGCAAGCCCGTCTTGTGAATAAAGGTCTGGATTCCTTGAAACACTATGATGAGAAAGATACGTTCTGAGAGCTTTGCATCTATCTCCTCGTTTCAGGGCCGTAATAGCGTATTCAATGTCCTCAAAGAAAAAACTATTTAAAATAGGGAGTGCAAAGGTTTTATCATTGGCGCTGACTTCTTCTTCAATTTCATCGCTATTTTCTTGTGATGCTTCTGTACAGTCGCCATTTCCCTCCATCCAGTCTATTTGTAAAGCATATTGCCATTGGGGTTCAAAATCCGCCCAACTCACCAGATGTGTTGTCAGCAGTGTTAAAATATCACTTGCTTTTAAAATACCGGGGCCATTTTCTCGTATTGGCCTCAGAGAAACGCTAAAGCTGCCGAGGGTATTTTTAAGATGCTCGCAACTGGCTGAAAATATCTTCGTATTAAGTTGTTCAAAACGTTCATCACGCAGGTGCCCTAAAGCCCAGGGAAGAGAACTCACTGAAAATTTATCCAGAGCAGGGTTTCCTTCTGCGCCTAATGGAATTTTGGCAAAGCAGGTTGTTCCTTCTTTATCTAGTCGTTGCTCAAATTCTTCTGCATAATACCCTTCATCTGGACCGAACACCGCTTGGCTGATCGTGTTAGCGATAGCTTTATCAAACAAACCGACGTACAAGTTGTATAAGACTTTTTTGTCGGGAATATCATGTTGTTGACGGAGTTCTGACGAAAGCCAGGGTAGTGCCTTATCTCCCAACTGATAGAGTGTTTTAAGCGGGATGAGTAAACTTTTATCTTTTTTTTCAAGAGTATAAGGTTGGAAGAACTCTATACGTTGCCAGGTACGGAGAATATCATTCGAAAGGGAAGTTTCGGCCATCATAGCTCTTTGAATTATCTAATAAATGCCTTAAATGATAAGAGTACAGCAATCAATATGGGTTTTGTAGGCGTTTGGCTTAAGCGTTATGACATACGTCACAGTCTGGTAGTAAAACCCCTTATGCTTTATTCATCTTCCTTATATTCACCTTCATTTTCCTCTTTAACGCCAAGTTTTCCTTTTGATAACGGTAAATCCACTCAGCTCCCCGCTTCGCTGGAAATCAAAACTTCACCGCGTTTTAAGAGGATTTTGTCAGTAGGGAACACGGTATTAACCCTTACAAAGTCAGATAAATAAAAGCCTACAGAAAAATGTGTATAGTGTGCGCAGTTGAGAGATGTAAAAAGATTTTCAGGGAGTATCATCTGGCAGGAATTAAATTATTTTTGTTGACCCTGTTTGTTATATAAACGAAGATGTTAAAAATAAGTAAAATTAAACTGGAGTAAAGAGGGTATATGAAATATAAAAAATATGATCCCAGTGTGGAAGGTTACATGGGGGATTTTTTAAGGGGTAATGTAGGCATTAATCAGTTAAAACCTCAACATGAGTTCTTTGATGCCGTAGGGTTAGAAAAGGTATTAAGTGATAATACCATATATATTGCACTTCTCACTCCAGAGGAGGCTGTGAGTATTTTAAGCGATATTAACCCTTTTTCACCAACAAGACCAAAAATAAAATTAAATAATTACCATGAAAAGGTTTTCTATGTTACCGATCCCATTTCATCTTTTGCCGGAAATATACATGATTTTTTTGGATTTTCCGCGATTGTCAGAGAGTTTAAAAGTATAGGGATCACAGCAACGGAATATTTTGATAAAAATGGCAAGTGTTATATAAAAATATCAGGTCATGCAGGTCTTAGACGTATTATTACAGGAACGCGATACGGTGCTAACAATCTTAAAATGCTGTCGATGGGTATAGGACAGCAAGGTCTTAATTCAAGTATTGTTAAAGGGGTTAAATTCTGCATTATCTTTTCTGTTATGTATCGAACGATTGAAGCTGTTTTTAAAGATGAATATACCTTAGCCGATTTCATTGGCAATATAACTGTTGATATGGCTAAAACGGCAATAATTGCGGCTACTTCTTGGGCTGCGGGTTCATTTGTGACTGCTACAGCTATTTTAGGTGGTAGTATTATTGCCGCTGCTGGAGTTGTTCTTCTTGTTGGATTGGGGGTTGCTATTGGTCTGGAAATTCTGGATGCAAGATATGGAATAAGTAAAAAGTTAATAGAGTTAATAAAAGAAAAAATGGAAAGAAAACCAAGGTTGCCAGGAGGAAATTTACAGCATGTATTTAACAGCTTAGGTAAAATAAAATGAATAATAAGTATGTGAAAATCACATACGGGATAATATTATTAATAATAGTTACTTCTATAATGTACTTAGTAAGTGAGTGTGTTTTTTCATTGGTTTTAATGAAAGAAAAAATAATATTTTCTGGCACTATTGTTATGTATTTTATTTCATTTCCTTTAATATTTTATGCTATATCAGGCTCCGTTTTTTTCTTTGTTTTTAATCGATTACCGAGATCTAATAAGCTAATTGTCAGATATTTAACTATGCTGATGATTGCATCATTTATCGTTAGCTTTCCTATCTCTTTTTATGTTGGTTATAAGTTAAAAAGTGACGGCTATTTAGTGTGTGAAAAGATTTCATGGATGTCGCCTACAACTTATGTCAAAGACATTAAATTATGTGAGTAAAATTTTTGTGAATAACATTAGTTTTGCCTAAAAGCAGCAATTTCAGAATCACGTAAATTCAAGCTCGGCTTTTTGGCTTGGAAGATATAAACAAATAATCTCGACACAATCTCTAACAAAAAGCCGGGCATATTAAACCTTACTGGAGAAGAGAGCCAACAGTTACATTAAATTCCCTCTTAACACACCACACACATTGGTTTACCTGAAACCGGCTCAGGATGAATTTCAGCTTCAATGCTGAATACTCGCTGTAATAATTTCGGTGTCATAACCTCCTCGGGTGAGCCTTGGGCAATTACCTGCCCTTGGGAAAGCAGCACCAGATGGTCACAATACCGGCTGGCCTGATTAAGGTCATGAAGTACGGTCACGACGGTTTTTCCTTCGTTGTTCAGCTCACGCAGCAGCTTCATCAATTCCACCTGATGGTTTATGTCAAGATACGTAGTGGGTTCGTCGAGCAGCACTATCGGCGTATCTTGAGCCAGAACCATCGCCAGAAAAGCGCGTTGGCGTTGCCCGCCAGAAAGATCGGCAACGCGTTTATCGGCAAGATGGCTAATCTGTGTTTTTTCCATTGCTTGTTGTACAAGATGACGATCATGAGATGTTAAACGCCCCCAGAACGTAAGCCAGGGGCTGCGTCCGTATGCAACCAGTTCATGGACGGCGATCCCCTCTGGTGTGAGTGGGTGTTGTGGTAAGAGCGACAGATGTCTGGAGAGCTTGCGTGAGGAAAAGTGTGCTAAAGGTTCGCTATCTATCGTTAACTTTCCAGATAATGGTGTTAATAGTCTCGAAAAGCATTTCAGTAATGTCGATTTCCCACAGCCGTTGGGGCCGAGCAGCGCTGTGATTTTCCCAGTCGGGAGGGTGAGCGACAGGTCATTCAGAATGCGTTTCTCCCCGTAGCCCGCAGATAACTTTTCCGTAGCCAGTTGCATTTAACGTATCCTCACTAAAAGCCAGAAGAAATAAGGGGCGCCAATGATGGCGGTCAGTACGCCAGCAGGTAGTTCCATCGGTGGGGCTATGGTCCTTGCCAGCAAATCGGCTAGCAGTAGGACTTGCGCCCCCATAAGCATGGATGCGGGTATAAGCCAGCGATGCCGTCCTCCCACAAGTCTGCGGACGAGATGGGGTACCACGAGGCTAATAAAACCAATCGGCCCGCAAACGGCGACGCCTGTTGCAGCAAGCGCTACTGCCAGCATTAATCCCCAAGATTGTACATGTAGCAGCGAAACGCCCAGTGTACTGGCGCTGTCATCACCGAGCGCCAGCAAATCTAAATCGCGACAAAAGCGCAGGCTGAGCGGTATCAATATCATCAATATTGGCAGGGCTATAGCTACAAACTGCCAGTCGCGTCCCCACAGACTGCCTGTCAGCCACAAAAGCGCATTGTTGATATCTTGTGGGCGTGAGAGCATTAGGTAGTCTGTGATGCTTGTCCAGGTAGCTGAAAGTGCTACGCCAACTAGTGTAAGGCGCAGTGGCGAAGAGGGGCCGGCAATCGTTCGCAGTAGGATTAGCGCGGCCATTCCGCCGCCAAAAGCGAGTAGCGGAAGCCACTGCACTGACAGAGAAGGGAAAAGGATCAGCGTGCTTACCGACGTCAGGCTTGCTGCATGATTTACCCCCAGTACATCAGGGGAGGCCAGTGGATTACGAACAATACCCTGAACCAAGACGCCGGAGAGCGCCAGTGCAGCGCCTACAGTGATGGCGAGTAAAATACGTGGTAGACGGTACTGCGTTAGCACAAAGTGGTGTTTGTCACCGGGTTGCCAGCCGCTTATTAACGCGTCCCAGGGAAGTGGTTGCGTGCCCATGCGTAGCGCTAGCGCCAGCGTAACTGCCAGCAACACGACTAAAAGTAAGATAACCTGACGATTCATGTTCGCTTCCTTGCTAGCCAGACAAAGCAAGGAGCGCCAATCAGCGCCAGTACTGCGCCTGCCGGGAGTTCTGCTGGCCAGGCCAGTGCTCGGGCCAGTAAATCCGCAAGTAGCATAAACACCGCTCCCAGCAACATGCACATTGGCAGTGTGCGGCGTAGATCATAGCCAACCCAGAAACGCGCCAGATGCGGCATTAGCAGGCCAATAAACACGATTGGTCCCGCCACACTGACGCAGGCCCCAACCAGAATCAGCACCGCCAGACTGATGAAGATACGCAGGTGCGTCAGGTTCACGCCAAGTGTATGGGCACTGATATCGCCAGCGTTGAGCAAATTAAGCGATTTCGCCAACAGCAAAACCACAGGTGCAGTGACCACTACGAAAGGGAACAGTTGCCAGAATTCAGGCCAGCGGACATGGGAGACACCACCTGCCAGCCAGTAGAAAATGCCGTAAGCATGATCTTCGGCAAGCAGTAGCGTAATACGCGTCAGTGCCATACATAAGGCGGATAAAGCAATGCCCGCCAGAATTAGCTGGTTGCGATCGTATTTTTGTTGCCAGCTACCACTTGCGGCCATCACTATCATCCAGCTAATTCCACCGCCGCAGGCCGCCACCAATGAAATGGAATATCCAGCTAGCTGTGCCGGACTGAAAGCGCTGACCAGCGCCATTGCCAGTGCTGCGCCACTGTTAATGCCCAGTAAGGAGGGGGAGGCCAGCGGGTTATGAGTGAGCGTCTGGAGTAGTGCGCCGGCCAATGCCAGTGCTGCGCCGAGCAGAATAGCAACCAGACTGCGTGGTAACCGCAGATTGATAACCAGCGCTTCAGACAGCGTCGGTGTATGATCGGGCACCAGTGCCTTGAGCGCGCTGATGGCAGGAATGGGAATAGCAGAATAGCAAAACAGGCTTAGCCAGAACGCACCAAACAGTGCGACCAGCGGCAATCCCCAAAGCCAGACCGGATGATAGCGGCGTCTCATGGTGTTTCATTAACCGGCTGATGATGGAAGATTTTTACTGCATCACTGCCAATGCGTTCTGCGGCAAATATCCCGCGCATGCGCGCCCAGGTGTTGCTGTCTACCGCCGCTATCTGATGCTTTTGCTGTGCTGTCATCATCTGCCACAGCGTATCTTGCTGCCAGCGTTTCACGATGCTTTCCTGACGATAGTGGGCCACGATAAGCCAGTCAGGATTGAGTGCCAGTAACTGTTCAAGGCTGAGAGAAGCCATTGCCGCATGATTAACTGGCGTGGGAACCTTTAGCCCTAATGCGGTTAAGACGCTGCCGGTATAGGTGTCGCTGGAATGCAGGTTAAATTGCTGTTCGCGCGAGGTGCCAAAAACCACACTGACGCCTTGTGGCAACTGGCTAGCATAGCCTTTCATGCGTTTATGGTGTTCTGCCAGCCGTTTTTGCATCTCATCATCTTTTCCCATCACTTTGCCGATGATCGCGGCAGATTGCAGGTTTTCTGCGTAGGTTTCGCTGCGGGACTTTAGCAGCAAGACGGGGGCGATGCCTTTGAGTGCCCGATAAATCCCCGTGTGGCGTTGGCTGTCTGCAATGATGAGATCAGGCTTCAACGCGCTGATGGCTTCAAGGCTTGGCTGGGCGCGAGTTCCTGTTGATTGCCAGGGCTTAATGCGCTGGCGAACATCCGTGAGGATGCGCTGCGGATCGTTATCATCGGCAATACCCACCGGACTGATATTGATAGCAGCCAACGCATCGGCAAACGACAATTCCAGCACGACCACGCGCTGGGGAATGGTATTGAGGGTAAAACTGCCCTGCTCATCCTGTACCGTGACCGCAATGGCGTGGGGCAGGTTGGTGAAGAAGAGCAAAACGATAAACATGACGTGAATCAGTGCAGACATAACCTAACTCCAGAAATAGCAAAGCCGGGCAGTAGCCCGGCGAACGGATTAATGTAACATCAGAACTTTATCGAACCTTGCATATAGAACGTGCGTGGCTGCCCGGCGTAGATGCCTTTGTTATTATCATCATAGGAGCGGGTGTAATACTCGTGGTCGAAAATGTTCTTCACCCCAAAGGCCAGACTCAGATTAGCCATTTGTGGACCGAAGTCATACGCCATGCGCGTATCCCACAGCATAAAGCCCGGAATGCGACCGGTGCTTCCATTGGCGCTTTCCTGCACAGTATTAGCGTTATCAGCAAACTGGCTGGATTGGGATGCGCTGTTGAGGTTGAAGGTCCAGTTACCCGGTTTGTAATCTATGCCAAATGTACCTTTATGTTTCGGTGAGAACGGCACTTGATTCCCGTAGGTGTTGCCTTCTTCACGAATTTCTGCGTTGACATAGGTGTAACTGGCGTAAACCGAAACATTCTTCAGTGTGGACGTAAGTTCGGAAAGATCGTAACGTGCCTGAGTTTCCAGCCCAGTGTGTCGGGTTTTCCCGCGTGCTGTAACAGTATCGTTAGTCTGGTTGGAATCGTACTGATTGTTGAAGTTAATCAGGAACAGCCCCATTTCCGCAGCTAATGCGCCGTCGTCGTAGCGAGTTCCGACTTCCCAGGTTCGCGCCTTTTCAGGTTCTACATTGCCGCTTTTCACCGCCTTGCCAATTTGGCTGTACTGTACGGTACCGAACGAACCTTCCGTATTGGCGTAAAGATTCCAGCTATCAGTGACGTGATAAAGAACATTGAGTGCGGGCAATGGCGCATTGTAACTTACTTCTTGGCGGGTGCCTTTCACATTGTTGTTTTGGAAGGATTTGATATGTTCGAATCGTATTCCAGGCGTGATGGTCCAGTTGCCAATATCAATGCGATCGTCAATGTACCAAGCATGTGCTTCGGTGCCGGAGCGGGTATTACGGTCATAAGGGCTCGACGTGCTGGGTAATTCGCCGCTGCTGGCGGCGGTGTAGTAACGCATTTCGTGACTGGATTCATTCACATAACGGTAGCCAATCCCTACTTCGTGGGCTGAAGGCCCTAAATTGAAGAGCTGGCTATAGCGCGGTTCGATGCTGCGTACCCAGTATTCGCGCGGGGACAGGGTAATGCGCTTGCCCTGCTCAAGATAACCGCTGCGCAAGGTATGAGTGTATAAGCCCTGAATATTGAATTTGTGCTGCTGATCGGGTTGATACTGATAGCCGAGGCTTGCGAGCTGACGGCGGCCCCAGAAACGGTCATATGGGCGAGTGGATTGCCAGCGATTGGCATCGTAATCGGTGCGTGAAAGGCCGCCGGGCATATCCGCGCTGCCATCGTAATATTGCAGTAGACTGTTGAAGGTATGTATTTCATTAGGGGCATAGCGGCTTTTGAGCATCACATCGTCAATGTGCGTGGCGCTGTGTTCGCGCCAGTCGCTGCCGCGTGTGCCGGAGTAGAGAAGCGCCGTGCCGAAACCGTTATCTGCCGTACCGCCAATCATCAGATTATGGGTTTCTTTGGGATTATTTTGTGAGGATGTGGGGCTAAGTTGTCCTTCCACACTGGTCTCAATACCAAAATCTTGCGGGATAGCGCGAGTCACGAAATTCACCACACCACCTACGCTTTGTGGCCCGTAGCGCACAGCGCCGCCGCCGCGTACCACATCTATTGCGTCCATGTTGCCGAGAGATACTGGCGCTAATGATAGCTGCGGCTGTCCATAAGGCGCGAAGGGTACTGGAACTCCGTCCATCAGAACCGTAGAGCGGCTGGCGAGACGTGGGTTCAGGCCACGAATGCCAAAGTTCATTGCTAGGTCGTGGCTGCCGGTACCGTTGTTTTCCGGTGCGTTGACGCCGGGAATGCGGTTCAGCACTTCACGCATTGTAGTCGCGCCTGTTTTAGCAAAATCTTCCCGGCGGATGACATCACGTGCGCCTGCATGTTCAAACACGTCAGCTTCACGCGCACTACCTAGCCAGTCGCCTACCACGGTCAGTACGTCTTTTTGCGCAACAGGGGCGGGTTCGAGTGTGAACGTGTTATTGCCCAATGTTTTCACCTGCAAATCAGTGCCGATCAGCAAGGTGTTCAGCCCATCGGTGATGGAATAATTGCCATGCAGACCGCTGCTCTGTTTGCCGTGGGTTAAGCTGGCATCTACTGAAAGGGTAATACCGGCGTGGATGGAGTACTGATTAAGAACTTTATCCAGTTCGCCTGCATTAATGTCATAGTGTGCGCTAGTTGGCTCTACCGCAGCATACGTTATCCCTGAGGTTAGGCAAGCCACTGGTAACAGGCTCAAACGAATCGCCATTATCAGCGGTGTTGCTTTGTGAAGCGCGCGCAATGGCTGTGCACGTAAAGGCATCATAACGTCTCCATAATCATTTTATTACTGTATTCACTTATGAAGTCGAACGAGGAAACAAAAAAGGACAATCGAAAATGATTATTTTTTACGTTAACGATTTTTCTACGGGTAGAACATTTACCCAGTAACGAGTAATGTATTGAATCTTAACGGGAAGTGTTTTCTCTATGACGGTTAATATCGTATCGGTATTTTTCATCGGGAAAGTGCCGCTTAACCGTAGCGAGGCGACGGCCGGGTCGCAGCGTAATATACCGCTTCGATAGCGGGCGAGGGTTGCTATCACTTCATTCAGTGGCTTATCGCTGAAGCTGAGTATCCCCTGCGTCCACGTGTTGTCTTCGGCGGTTGCCGTGGTCAGTTCACCAAAATCGGTGGCGCTGAAGCTTAGGCTTTCACCCTGACGTACAATACATTTTTGGTCGGCATCGGTCAGTATCACCTCTACGGCATGTTGCTGCACGCTAAGTAGCGTAGTGTTGGCTTCCTGACGAACCGTAAATTCGGTGCCTAGCGCAGTCAGTTGTGCATGACGGGTTTGTACACGAAACAGCTTTGCTCCGGCATCATGCCCAGTAGTGATGGCAATTTCGCCGTACCAGAGATGTATTAAACGTTGCTGAGGGCCAAAATGGACATCTGCGGCACTGTCGGTATTGAGTGTAAGAAGTGTGCCATCGCTCAGTCGATGCTGCTGAATATCCCCTTTAGCAGTATGGTAATCGGCCCGCAGACCTTCTCCCACTTCCGAACACCACAGTTGCCAGCCCCCGCCAATTCCTAGTAGCAACAGTATGCTTTTCATCACTCTGCGTCGTGACAGATGAGTTTCTTGGAGTGCGTGGCTTGCCACATTACCTGGCACTACAAGCATCTGGTTACGCAGATTTTCCACTTGCTGCCACGCCCACTGATGATCTTGATGCTGTTCGTACCAGCGCTGCCATTTTTCAGTTTGCTGCGGACTTACCTGATCGCTACTCAGTATTGCATACCAGTGTGATGCTGATTTTAATGCTTGGCGACGAGAATGGGTTAACGTGGTGTTCATATCAAAGTCCATGCTCCAGTCGAAATAACAAGCAGTGTTCGGTGGCTTTGGCCATATATTTTTTCACGGAACTGACGGACACATTGAGACGTGAAGCGATGTCGCTATAGGTCAGATTTTCAAGCTGAGACAATAAAAACGCTTGGCGCATTTTGTTGCTTAGACCATTGATCATCTGGTCGATTTGCTGGAGTGTTTCAAGTTGACACTGACGGATTTCCGGCGAGGGCATAAGCGCCTCGGGCCGTTGCGCCAGCAGTTCCAGATAGGCTTTTTCCAGAGCGTTGCGGCGAAACAGATCGATCATTACTCTTTTGGCGATCGTACACAGGAAGGATTTTTGGTCGCGAATGGCTTGTAGCGAGTCGCCGGCCATTACACGCAGGAAGGTATCCTGTGCTACGTCATCGGCATCAAAGGACGATTGCAGTTTGCGCGTGAGCCAGTTTTTCAGCCAGCCATGATGCGCGCCGTAAAGCGATTCAAGCGTTAGCTCAGCGGAAACAACAATGCGGTCAGACATACCCTATAACATCAACAGTCAATAATCACGGTATCATATTAATGTGAGAATAGTTATCATTACAATCATTCCGAAGGTTTTTTATTTCATGTTGATGTGATTTAAGTCGGTGTAGCCGGGAGAGCTGTCTCTGTTTCTTTGATATGTTGAAGTGTAATCGTTGCTTTATCAGATTTCGGTATCTATGCGTATTCCTCCCAATTTGAACACTGATTCCAGTTACATTAATTCATTTGTCTATCGTTATTTGGGAACAGTGATCGAGGGGTGAGTGAATTTCTAAGCTGACTTATGTCGGTCTAAGGGATATTCAGAGACGTTAGTAGTAGGGGGGTAGGTATTCTGGCACTACAGCTATTTGCTGAGTACTTTAAGTTTCTTGTTCTCCATAATTTGTCTGTTCCGTTGTCAGAAGGAATATATCAAGAATAGGTGATGACACAATTTAAATTACAGGCTAAGATATTGAGCCATTTTTTCCCAGATTAATAGGCATATTTCACTAAATATGCCCGAATTAACTAAATATTAGCTCTTATATTTTTTACATAGTTGTTTATTATAAAAAGCATGCAATTTTTTAGAAAAGTATATTGCCTTAACAATAGAACCAATCTCACAGAAAAATATTAAAATTAAATGTACCAAAAGAACCTCGACGAAAAGGAAGAGGCACAGTTTGCTACCAGACTCCCAGTTAGCTTTACTATGTATTGTTTCAGTTATATCCTGAATCCCTGTAATAAAATCTCCTACAGAAAGACAAATTAATACAAGTAGTATTCCGACTGAAAAAATAGTCTCTTTTGTGAAACTACAGGAAGTTCATTTCTTTTCTTCAAGAAAATTTTGTCTTGTTTCAGAAAGTCATAAGCCGATGACTGAACTGATAACTTCTGTTTTGAGTATAGATAGTCAAAACGGAATTGTAATGTGATAATAGGATATTTTAAGCCATAATCAGCAAGCTTTAGTTCTCTGGAGTAATTCTCGATTTTATTGTTATCATGTATTTCTTGATATATTAGTCCTATTGCCTCTGTTTTTTTATTTACTGGTAACATACTATAAATAAGGTTTCATAATTCCGCTACACAGGGTTTTATTCAACTAATTGTTATACATAGGATTGTTGGTAGATAAGGTGTAGCACCATTTTGGAAAGTTATTTATTTATCGTTTATAATCATATTAATTAATATAAAATGGGATTTTAATGCTTTAAACAATAAATTAAGAAAAACAATGAATACAGGAATGGCAGCTATAAATTGAGGCACGGTCAGTCCTAAATCAGATATGAATTCTTTAAAAGTCATAAATCATCCTGTTTAGTTAAATTGGGAGAGGTTATTATGATATTTTTCATGGTTAAAAACCAGTAAAAGGCCACCCCCTAGGTGTTTAGTAAATAACTTTCCAAAATAGTGCTCCACTTCGTACAACGCCTTGTATAGCAAGGGTTGTGCGTTATGCATAGCAGAACGATGAGTTAGTACGGCCTATCAGGCATCAGACTTGCACCGCTCGGATATTAATCAAATAGATCAACTGTATCGGTATTATGAAAAGCTATTTACAAACATAAGATACGTTTTTCGTAAATGTATTTTTCAAGAGTGTTCAAAGTGATTATGAGTCCTTATCTGTATCTTTAAAGGGAAATATTCTTTTATTTACGAGCGACTCTGGGATATTAATTTTATCACAAAAAATCATTATTTCTTCTCCTTTTTTCTTGCTTCCAGCGCTATAATTCAGATTAAATGTGAATCTTCTTTTATCTGAGTACAAATTTTGTATTTCTATTGTATTATCGTAAGTCATTATCCAAGGATGCTTGTTGTTAAAAACAGCATTCCTGAGATTGACATGATCATCTTTTTCATAAAAATTAGTGTAAAGAGATGCTCCTTTTACGTAATATGGAGGATCAATACAGAGGAATACATTATCTTCATTCTCGTTTATATTTGCTATAAAATCATTTGCATCCATATTTAGAATAGATATTCTATCTTTATATGCACTTATCATTTTTATTTTTTCAATGAGATTGTTTTTATTGAATCTACAGTTTAATTTGTAATCACTTTCTTGTTTTATTCCTCCAATTACACCAGCCTTTATTATTCCTGAACGGTTTGTACGATTTAAAAAAAATGTAGAAAAACCCAACTCCAAAGTGTTTACATTATTTTTTTTAGACTGAATGTTTTTTTGTTTATACCATTCGTCTATTGTAATAGGTGTCTCAAGAATTTTTCCGATAAATTCTTCTGAGTGGTATAAGACTGAATCCCAAAATGCCCAAATGGATCTATCGATATCATTCAATACGATTTTTTTAGCAAAGCCGGAAAATAAAACTTGAAGAGCAAGTCCTGCACCACCTGCGTAAGGTTCAGCATAATTCGCTTCACGTAACCCATTATCTTCAATAACTTTTGATACAATATCGAATATGGCGGTTTTTCCACCAGGGTAGCGCAGCGGTGAGTGAGTAATAGGCATTTTTATGATCCATGGATAAATCGATTGCAGTATATATCAATTCTCTCTGTTTTAAAACATATAAAGTAATTACGAACTTTTTCGCATTTCAACGAGTGGTTTGGTAATGAGCCATATTTGACGAAGTGTGTTTCTATCGGGAAGAAGAAACTCTCCGTGAACGTATCGATTTAGTGACTCTAATGAATTCCAATAGTATCCATCTTTACTTATAAATCTCTTTAGCTCATCCAGATAAGCCTGATTTTCGAACCATTCCTCCCGCCGCACTAATGCTTTCATGTTCTCAGATAATTGTTTAACTTTACCGTTATTAGTTAAACATTGGTCTTTACAATTATGTATTTCAAATACCCGGACTACTGAAAGTTCTAAAATTGTTCGTAGCAAAAGAGCTCCTGCGGTTTTATGGGTATCAATCCATAAACCTTGTGCTTCTTCAATCAGAATGTCTAGTTTATTCAATCCAGTAGTGTATTTTTTATCTTTGGATATTAACCTTTCTTTTTTTCTTCTTTTTTTTGCGCCTGTATCATTATCTTCAGGTGAACTCATTGATGAGTTACTGTTCGAACCTAATGGTGAGAATTCTACCCCAGATACTCCTGAAGGTTGCGGTATATGAGAGAAAACATCTTCTAGATATAAATTTATTTGAGTACCATCGTTAAGTTTACGAGAGTTTATATTTTTATTGACTATATCAGTAACCATTTGTCTGACTATAAAATCAAATGATTCTTTGGAGATTTTGGTTACAAGTTTACCATCTTTTATTTCAAATCCAGTTGTATTGCTAAATAATTTAGAGTTTACTAATCTGGAAATCGTAGAAATACTAAAACTTGAATTCAAAGCTTTCTCTTCTATATCTGTTGGTAGTCCGACTTGTGTGAAATATCTTTCAATGAAGTATTCTTGGACAGAATCTTGAATTTCACTGACAGTTACATTGAAGCGCTCTGCCATAGCTTCTAGAGATTCTCCACTGCTATTACCAGCAGTAGAAATGAATTTATTTTTTTGCTGACGACTCCATTGTAGCTTACCTTCCGCATGTAACTCAAAAAGTACGTTTTGAACATGCCACCTAGAAGGTGAAACATAGACTTCTATTTTTTCAATAAGAGCCTCCCCCAGTTGATTTTTTAATTTTGTCATATTTTGTCTGCTTCTTATTGAGGGTGCTAAGTCTGGATCTAATAAACATTTCAGAGCAGAGATTCTTCTATTGCCTTCCACTACAACATAA
The DNA here is from genome assembly GCF_038085095.1 of Photorhabdus sp. P32. NCBI lineage: Bacteria > Pseudomonadati > Pseudomonadota > Gammaproteobacteria > Enterobacterales > Morganellaceae > Photorhabdus > Photorhabdus sp. P32. The sequence continues at coordinate 28,141 of NZ_JAZGJN010000232.1, forward strand.
CTATCATTTTCTTTGATTACATAAATAGGATCATGACTAATAAATCCTTTATCAACGATTTTTTTAGCTAATCGCTCAATCTTTTCATTTTCAAATAGATAATCTAGGATGTCTTTTGTGTTTTTTTTAGGAGCGTAATCAGGGATTCTAGGATTTTCCCGATCTAACTTAAGGTTGGATACCGAAAGGTTGATTCTTGACCATGAGCTGTAGTCAATTCTCTCCATAAGTATGTCCTTGTTGTCAAGTTGATGAAATTACAAATCTTATTGATTATTTAAAATGAAATATTGGTCATTTCCTCATTGTGTAATATACATCATTATGTAATATAAGTGAAATTTTTATTTTGAGAGCTTTATGTAGAGGATCTAAATAGAATTTCAAAATAATAGATCACTTGGAGGGAACTCAGTCCAATTTTTGCGATCTGATTAATCGCCAAATCAAAACAAATCACTAACTGGACTGAGTTATGCCGATCATAGCACCAATACCCCGAAATGAACGCCGTCAGATGAAAAAATTATCCATAAAACCAAGGGTAAAGATTATGCACGCAGGCTGATGATCATGTTAATGCTACATCAGGGAATGTCTGTCTCTCATGTTGCCAGAACCCTCTGTGCGGCACATTCTTCGGTCAATCGTTGGATAAACTGGTTTACGTTATATGGATTAGAAGGGCTCAAAAGCCTACCCGCAGGCAGGCCTGTGACTTGGAATTTAACGTCACTATTCCCTTTACTATCTTTATTTAGTCCAACATTCGCCACAACAATTTGGCTACCTTCGCTCTTGCTGGAGTTTGGATAGTTTTATCATTCAAATCAAAGAATTGATAAATGTGAAATTCTCAAAAAGCACCTTTTATTGTTATTTACGTCAGGTGGGTATTGTCTGGAGAAAAGCCACTCCACCTTGAAATTACCTGACCCTGATTATAATGAAAAAATGGCAAAAATCATAGAGGTCTTGTGTAACGTCTCAGAACAACATTCGGTTTTTTATGAGGATGAAGTCGATACTCACTTTAACCCGAAAATCGGTGCAGGCTGGTATATCAAGGGACAGTAGAAACGTATTGCTACGCCGGGAAAAAACCAAAAACATTATCTTGCGGGTTGTCTAAACGCCCAGACAGGGAAAATCACTTATGTCAGCGGCTTAAATAAAAACTCCGACTTATGTATCAATTTATTAGATAAGCTCATTCACCAATATCGCCATGCTGAATCAATCACTCTAATCTTAGATAATTATAGCATTCATAAAAGCAGGAAAGTCATGGGTTGGCTGGCGAGAAATCCTAAATTTAAGTGCTTGTTTTTACCTGTCTATTCACCCTGGTTGAATAAAATTGAACGCCTATGGCAATCTCTGCATGAGACGGTAACATGGAACCACAGTTGTCAGTTTATGTGGCAATTACTTAAATGCGTCGAAATCTTCATGGAATCGGTTTTATTGTAGCAACAACAGAGAATGAAAAAGGGATAAAATGGTTGATTTGGCCGGATTTAAGCCCTGAAAAAGAGGTGATTATCCGAAAAAATAAAGGGGTATCTTTATAAATAAGGTTTCATAATTTCGCTACACGTGGTTTTATTCAACCCATTGTTATACATATGGTTTTTAGTAGATAAGGTGTAGCGCCATTTTGGAAAGTTATTTATAATCAGATTATTTATTGGCTAATTCATGTAAAAAACAAATGGTGGTGGCCTATAAAAACTGCTTAAAATTATCTATAAAATAGTGTTAATAAAGATAAAAAGCCGGGGTAACCTACGTTAGGTAAACGTAAAGTATGATATTTCATCATGATTAAACTTAGTGAAAAGCAAGTGTTAAAGTTTTATGATAATTAAAATCATCGGTTAAAAAATGACTTTTAATAATGGTTTAAAACCTGCCAATTATAAAACCATTAATGGAAGCAGAGAAATAAAAACTGGTCTGGTTATGTTTATGTTTTCGGGGGGAAAGATAAATGATAATATGAGTCTGTTAATCTGTTAATCTGTT